>JAHEAS010000436.1 GCA_024642645.1 Saprospirales bacterium
CATTCTGTCGCTGTACTACGAAGATGGCAAATGGGAGATACCTGCTGATTCACTGAATAAATTGCTTGGCGGCGTTGGGCTAAACTGCCGGAAGTTTTTTGTCCAAGACACTTTTTCACAACACGGCGTACTGCCCTACAACTTGGAGCAGATGCTGAAACGCCTGACCGATGCCTTTGTCGAGCGGGACGAAAAGCGCATTCTGCATTACAGCGCTGACCTCGGGCACTATATTGCCGATGCGCATGTGCCGTTGCACACTTCCATGAACTACAATGGGCAAATGACCGGACAGGACGGCCTCCATGCCTTTTGGGAGAGCCGCTTGCCGGAACTTTATGCGGATGAGCAGTATGACTTTTGGGTGGGTCAGGCCGATTTTATCGAAAAACCAAAGGACTATTTTTGGAAAATCGTGCTGGATAGTCATTCCTTGGTGGATAGCGTGATTGGCATTGAGCGGTCGCTCCGCAACCAGTTCCCACCTGATCGCCAGCTGTGCAACGAGTACCGGAACAACGTTTTTGTGAAAACGCAGTGCGAAGACTTCGCTGCCGCCTACCATGAGCGCATGGGCGGCATGGTGGAAGACCGGATGCAAGGGGCCATCCGTGCCGTGGGCAGTGCTTGGTACACGGCATGGGTGCTGGCCGGTCAGCCGGACCTCTCTAACCTCGGCGATGAAACGGCCACACTACCGGATTCCACAGAAATTGAATTGAAAAAAGCGGTCAACAGTGGGAAGCAGCTTGGTCGGGGGCATGAGAATTGAGAATTGAATTGAAGAATTGGGTATCTGTGAATTCTCCATTCTCCATACATCTACCTTACCTTTGAGATTTCCAGAGATTATTTAAAAACAAAAACTCACTCCATGAAAAGAACAATTTTTACCTTCCTTACTTTTTGCGGCATGCTTGGTTCCTTGGTGGCACAAGACCATATTGTCACCCTTTCGGGCATTGCCTTTTCACCCAACAACCTCACCATCAACGTCGGCGAAACCGTGCAATGGGACAACATGGGTGGCACACATAACGTGAATAGTTCCTTGACTACCTACCCCAGCAACCCAGAAGGATTTCTTAGTGGAAATGCAGCACCTGCCCCGTGGGCTTTTATGCATACTTTCAATGTGCCCGGTGTGTATGCGTACCGCTGCGACCCCCACTTCAGCCTTGGTATGACGGGAACTATTACCGTGAACGCTGCTGCGACTGGGGATGTAGTGATTACAGAAATCAACTACAACAACCCTGGGACGGACAACTATGAGTTTGTCGAGTTTTACAACAATGGCAGCTCCGCCGTGCAGTTGGAGGGGTGGACGATTTCAAGTGCCCTTACTTATACCTTCCCCAGCTATGCACTCAATCCGGGCGAGTATGTGGTAGTTTGCAACAACGCCGCTGTTTTTTCGGCAGGCTTTGGCTTTATGCCGTTGGAGTGGAACCCAGCATCAGGAAATGCCCTAAACAATTCCGGTGAGAATATCGTGCTGAAAGATGCAGGGGGCGTCCTTGTGGATTCTGTCCATTACCTTGCTAGTGCCCCATGGCCCACAGCGGCAAACGGTGGCGGGCCTTCCCTGGTGCTTTGCGACGTGAATGCTGATAACAGCAATCCCGCCAACTGGGCAGCGGCCACTACTTCGACGGGCATTATTGAAAACAACACGGAGATTTTGGCAAACCCCGATGCAGCTTCCAATTGCCTGACAGGGCCGCTGCTGAGTTTTCAGCTTTCCAATTACAATGTGAATGAAAATGCGGGCGACGTCATCGTCACGGTATTGCTCTCCAACGGGAACGCCAATCCTACCACAGTTACGCTGAACGCTGCGACTTCCTCGACGGCCACTGCTCCTGGGGACTATGCGGCCACCCTTCCTGTCAATGTCACTTTTCCCGGCGGCACAGTCACTGGCATGCAGACGGTCATTATTTCAATTGTGGATGATGCAGTCATTGAGTCGGATGAGACTATCGTGCTTGAGATGACAAACCCTACCAACGGGGCAACAATTATTGGGAGTGGAGCCATGATACATATCACCGACAATGATACCCCGCTATCTGGCGCACTGCTCATTTCTGGTATTTTTGACACCCAGGTAGAGGCCACTGGCACTTGGGCCAAGGGCTGCGAATTGAAGGCATTGCAGGACATCCCTGATTTGAGCATCTATTCGGTTGGCTTCGCCAACAATGGTGGTGGAACGGACGGTGAGGAAGCATTTTTACCGGCCATTTCACTCTTGGCGGGCGAATGTGCTTGGGTGACCAACGACAGTGCTAAGTTTCATGACTTTTTTGGGTTCCCGCCAACACTCGCCGACAACGACGCAGGCATCAACGGCGATGATGCCATTGAGTTGTTTGAAAATGGGCAAGTGATTGATGTTTTTGGCGACATAAGCTATCCAAGTGGCAGCATGCTCGCTTGGAACTACCTGGATGGTTGGGCCTATCGCAAGGATGGAACAGGCCCTGATGGCATCCTTTTTAACCTAAACAATTGGAGCTATAGCGGCACCGATGTTTTCGACCTGCAAACTTCTAATGCCACTGCCAATGTTCCTTTCCCGGTCTGTGATTACTCGCCCGTTGCTCCAATGACTGCCGAATTGGTGGACGATAATTTTGTAGTGCAGTCTGGTACAGCAGCTAACCTCGATGTTTTGTCCAACGACATTTTACCTTCTCCGATTATCTCGTTGACCATTGTGAGTGGTCCAACGAACGGTTCTGTCACTGGAAATGGATTGATTGACTTCTCCTATACCTCTGCAGCAGGCTACTGTGGCACAGATGCGTTCACCTATGAGGTTTGTGACGCAGGTGGTTGTGACCAAGCAACGGTAACCCTGACGGTCGAGTGTTTCCCACCCTACGACATCGCCGATGTAACAACCGTGACTGGCGGCCAGCCAGACTCCGTAGGCGTTACCTGCGAGCTGCGTGGTGTCGTGTATGGCATTGATTTTCAAGGGGTTAGTGCTGCTGGTGTCCCACTTCCGGCTGTGCAGTTTTATATCAATGACGGCACAGGTGGCATCAGCGTCTTCGGAACGCACGATTTTGGTTACGCTGTGCAAGAAGGTGACGAGGTTGCAGTGCGGGGCAAGATTGTGAATTTCAACTGCCTGACACAAATCTCTGAACTGGACACGCTGTACAAGGTTTCTTCGAACAATGCTTTGTTGCCGCCTTCCATTACGACTTTCCTCAATGAAAGCTTTGAATCCGAGTTGGTGGAATTTACCAACATGGCGATGATTGACGCCGCTGACTGGAATCCAGGAGGCACTGGTTTTAATGTGAGGATAAAAAGTACCATAAACCCAACCGCTGATACCATTATCATGCGGATAGATAACGACTGTGAGCTGTTCAATATGCCTGCACCAAATGGGCCTTTTCACGCCATTGGGATTGGTGGTCAGTTTGTCAGCGGTGGCGGTGGTAATTGCGCAAGCGGCTACCAATTCCTCCCTCGGTATGCACCCGACATCATTCTACTCAATGCCGCTAACGAAGCACTGCTGGAAGGTAAAATAAGCTTTTATCCTAATCCAGTTGGGGATCGACTTTTCATCAAATCGGACATCATTGTTGATGATGTGATAATGGCAAATGCACTCGGACAGCAAGTGATGCAGGTAAAATCGCCGGGCAACAAGCTTGACGTCAGCCAGTTGCAGCCAGGGCTTTACCTGATAAGTTTTCGGGCTGGGGGCGAGGCCTGGACGAGCAAATTTGTGAAAAGATAAAAGGAAAAGGATTTTGAGTTTTAGGATTCAGGTTTCAAAGGACCCATTTTGAAACCTGAATCCTTGAACCCCACAGGCACTAAAAAAGCCCGCTCGGAACAAGTCCGGCGGGCTTTTTTGTATGTTTCTTAATAGCCGAGTGGCTACTAATATTTGTCATCTTTGTAACGGTCTTCGTTACTGCGGTCATTGTAACGGTCACTGCCTCTGTCATTGTAACGGTCGCCGCCACGGTCGTTGCCACGGTCGTTGCTGTAACGGTCACCGCCACGGTCGTTGCCGTAACGATCGCCGCCACCGCCACCACGGCCGCATCCGCCGCCGC
>JAHEAS010000437.1 GCA_024642645.1 Saprospirales bacterium
CCATTTTTTGTATCTGCAATTTGCACAGAAAAAGGAATTTCCGGGCTACATCATGCCATTGCATCCTCTTCCTCTTCCACAGGCATATCACCACCCAATGCCTCTCGGATTTCAATATCATCTTCGATTTCGTCCAAATCTACCCGCAGGTTTTCAATGATGAATTCCTGGCGCTCTGGCGTGTTCTTACCCATGTAGTACGATAGGATTTTCTCCAAATCGGCATCAGCTTGTAGCACGACTGGCTCCAATCGAATGTTTTCGTTGATAAAATCTTTGAACTCGCCGGGCGAGATTTCACCCAATCCCTTGAATCGGGTAATTTCTGCTTTGCCTCTGAGTTTGCGGATCGCCTCCTGCTTCTCTGCATCGCTGTAACAGTAGTAGGTAGCTTTCTTATCACGAACCCTAAAAAGCGGCGTTTGGAGGATAAATAAGTGGCCTGTACGCACTAGGTCGGGAAAAAACTGGAGGAAAAATGTGAGCAGCAGCAGCCGGATGTGCATCCCGTCCACGTCCGCATCGGTGGCGATGACTACCCGGTTGAAGCGCAGGTCTTCGAGGTCGTTCTCGATATTGAGGGCATGTTGGAGCAGGTTCAGTTCCTCGTTTTGGTAAACGATTTTCTTGGTCATGCCGAAGCAGTTCAGTGGCTTGCCCCGCAAGCTGAACACCGCCTGTAATTCCACGTCCCGTGCCTTGGTGATGCTACCGCTGGCCGAGTCGCCCTCGGTGATGAACACTGTGCTTCCGAGTCGGCGGTCTTCGTCGCCTTTTTTCACGTTGTCGTTGAGGTGGAGGCGGCAGTCCCGCAGTTTTTTGTTGTGGAGGTTTGCCTTTTTTGCCCGCTCGTTCGCCAATTTTTTGATGCCTGCAATCTCCTTGCGCTCCCGCTCCGACTGTTGTATCCGGCGCAGCAGTTCCTTGGCCACTGCCTCGTTTTTATGAAGAAAGTTGTCGAGTTCTTTTTCCAAAAAATCGCTGATGAACTTCCTCACCGACGGCCCCTGCGGCCCCATGTCCTGTGAGCCGAGCTTGGTCTTCGTTTGTGATTCAAAAACCGGCTCCTCCACACGAACGCTGATGGCAGCCACGATGCTGGATCGGATGTCCTTTGGGTCAAAGGTTTTGTTGTAAAACTTACGCAAGGTATTCACGATTGCTTCCTTGAAGGCAGTAAGGTGAGTGCCACCCTGCGTCGTGTTCTGGCCATTAACGAACGAGTAGTATTGTTCGCCGTAGTGGTTACCGTGCGAAAGGGCGATTTCGATATCTTCGCCGCTGAGGTGGATGATGGGGTAGCGCAAATGGTCGGCCTGCGTCTTGTTCGAGAGCATGTCGAGCAGACCGTTTTTGGAATGGAAAACCTTGCCGTTGAAATTGATTTTCAGCCCAGCGTTCAGGTAGGCGTAGTTCCAAAGCTGCTGTTCCAGGTACTCCGTGCGGAAGCGGTAATTTTTGAAAATCGTTTCGTCGGGGCGGAAAACGACAAGTGTGCCGTTGCCCTCCGAAGTCTTGGCCAGCTTGTGGTCTTTGGTGAGGGTTCCAGTCTCGAACTCGGCGATTTTGGTTTCGCCTTCTCGCACTGCCTGTACCTTGAAGTAGTTGCTCAGGGCGTTTACTGCCTTAGTTCCCACCCCGTTCAGGCCCACAGATTTTTTGAATGCCTTCGAGTCGTACTTGCCGCCTGTGTTGATTTGCGAGACGCAGTCAATGACCTTGCCGAGGGGGATGCCCCGCCCATAGTCCCGCACTTCCACGACGCCATCCTTCACGCTCACGTCAATGTTCTTGCCGTAGCCCATCACGTACTCGTCAATGCAGTTGTCAATGACCTCCTTCACCAGCACGTAGATGCCGTCATCGGGCGTGGAGCCGTCGCCCAGCTTGCCGATGTACATGCCGGGGCGTATGCGGATATGCTCCCGCCAGTCAAGGGAGCGAATATTGTCTTCGTTGTAGGTTACTTGTTGTTGAGACATTTTCTAATGGTCAATGATTAATGGTTAATAGTTGATTCGGGTGTGTTGTCGCTGCTTTTGGCATGGCCGAAGGCGGTCTGCGGCGTAATGTGTAGTTGCCTTCGTGGCGCAGCTATCGTGCTATGTGTTTTCATGTAAATTTTGCCAAAAGTACTGGCAATTGGGCGATTCGAAAAATCACCTTATTTTCACACAAAGATAAGCAGACTTTTAAATTTTATTCAACAAAATGTTTTAAAAATATTGTCCAACCAACCCAATCTCCTGCAACACCCGGCCATGCGCACCATTCGGGAGGGCATCCGGCGGGACCTCTGGCTGAAACTGGCCGTGGGGGTGATGCTGCTCGCATCGGGATTTGCATTAGCGCTGTTTTTTTACCAAAAACATAGCCTGCTGTCCGTGCTGGGTTTGGGCTTGGCTTTGCCCGGTGCTTGGTTTTTACGGGATTACCTCCAACGGCACAAGGTGGAGGATGACCTGCTCTGGCAAACGCTTCACCGCCGCCCCCAGCAAATCGTCTGGGTTTATACGCAGGAGGAGCAACTGATGCCCCTTGGCCTGCACCTCATCGACCGTGGGATGCTCTTTGTCATGCTGCTTGATGGCTCGGAACTCACGCTGGCCCTGCCTGCAAAAAAACTTCGCCTCGCCTCCCACTTCCTCCATCGGCTGCTGCCAAATGCAGCTTTTGGCTTTTCGGAGGAGCGCAGGCACCAGTTCGAAAAAGACCCAGCGTTGTTGGTAAGCCCTGAAATTTGACCCAAATCATGCTTTTTAAACCAGTTGACATAGCATCTCTCGCCTTTTTCCGTGTGGTGTTCGGCATCCTCGGCTTCGCTGACCTGATGGGGGTTTGGACGTACTACCACCTTTACAAAGACTATTTTAACCCCGATCAATTCCAGTTCAAATACATGGGCTTTGAGTGGGTGGGGCCGCTACCGGAGCCGTTCATGTCGGCGGTATTCATTGGGTTGATGGCGGTGGCACTCCTTATTGCCGTAGGGCGGTGGTACCGGGTTTGCACGGTGGTGTTTTTCTTTGGGTTCAGCTATGTTTTTTTGCTGGAAAAAGCGGTGTACCTCAACCACGGCTACCTCTTCATTTGGCTGAGTTTTCTGATGATTTTCCTGCCAGCAAACCGCAATTTTTCATGGGACGCACTGCTGAACCCCAAATTGCGGAGCGAAAAAATTGAAGCCTGGAGCCTCTGGGTACTGCCGTTGATGATGGGAATCGTCTATTTTTTTGGTGCTGTCGCAAAAATGAACGCTGACTGGCTACTCGACGCCAATCCATTGCACGACTGGCTTCGGGCGAAGGACGACATGCCCCTGCTCGGTTGGCTTTGGGCACAAAAAGAGACCGCCTATTTTATGGCGTGGAGTGGCATGTTGCTCGACCTCACAGCGCCGTTTTTGTTGTTGCTCCGTAAAACTAGGGGCTGGGCTTTGGGGTTCCTGCTGTTTTTTCACCTGACGAACACACTCATTTTCCAAATCGGCATCTTCCCGTGGCTGTCCATTGCCCTCAGCCTGCTGTTTTTTCCGCCCGATTGGCCGAGGCAGGTATGGGGTTTTGCGAAGCAGAAAATGAATTGGACACGACAGGTGGAGGATTGGTGGGGCACGAAAATGGTTGAAACTGAAGATGCTGGAGAGATTCAAAAATTTGCCAGAAATGGGAGGAGCCTGCCTCCGAATTACCCGCAAGTTGCAGTTATAATGGGGTTGATATTGCTCTTCAGTTTTCACTTGGTCATGCCGCTGCGCCACTGGTTTATCCCTGGCGACGTAGCGTGGACCGAAGAGGGCCACCGGTATTCTTGGCGCATGATGCTCCGCTCGAAACGTGGTTACGGGCATTTTGAAGTAAAAAACCTGCAAACCGGCGAGGCCACCAAGGTGAACGTCACCGATTACCTCACTGACCGCCAGCGGGAGAAAATCTTTTCCCACCCAGATATGGTACTACAATTTGCGCATTACCTCCGTGACCTCTGGCATCGGCGGGGTATTCCCGATGTCGCCGTACATGCCATTGTACGTGCCACGCTGAACGGGAGAAAAACGCAGCCATACATTGATGCTAAGGTTGATTTGGCGAAG
>JAHEAS010000438.1 GCA_024642645.1 Saprospirales bacterium
CGCTCCCGCCGCCTCTGGAAACGGGAACATTACGAGCCGAAGGAGATGATGCTGAAGTTCATCGAAATGGATCGGGAGTTCGTGCGTTTTGTTTTCAAAGACCTTTTCAACGAGGCCAAGGACTTGGATGGGCGCATTGGCCGCTTCATCTTCCACTGCGACGAGCTGCTGGCTGCTTTTCGAGAGGCGCACCCCGGCTCCAAACTCAACAGCCACTATCACCACGACAATTACCAGATGGTGTCCCTCTACCTCGCTTTCCGTTACCCCACCCAGTACCTGCCTTTCGATTTCGAGAGCTTCCGGCGGCTGATGGAGCTGCTAGGCAGCCGTGACGTGCCGACGGTGAACGAAGTGGGCCGCTACTTCAAGGTGATGCGAACCATTTTTACTTTTTTGAAAAAAGACGAGGAAATACTGGCGCTTCACGCCAAGCGGCTGATGCCGGGACTGCATTTTGAGGGGGAGACGCTGCTGGTGGCGGGGGATTTTATGTTGGTGATGACAAAATTTTAGAGAAGGCATTTTTCATAAAATGCCTTCTCTAGCTTGTGCATTAATGCGCCTCCAACCAATTCTTCCCCACCCCCATCTCCACCAAAATCGGCACTTTCAAGTTCGGAATCGCCGTGGTCATCAGCTCGTGGATGATGGGCTTCACGGTCTCCACCTCGCCTACTGGCACATCGAAAAGGAGTTCGTCATGCACCTGCAATATCATCTTCGTGTCCAGTTTTTTGTCAATCAAAGCTCGGTGGATATTAATCATCGCCACCTTGATGAGGTCGGCGGCTGTGCCCTGGATGGGCGTGTTGATGGCCACCCGTTCAGCGTTGGAGCGAGCAAGGGAGTTGCGGCTGTCAATGTCCCGCAGGTAGCGGCGGCGACCTAGCAACGTCTTCACATAGCCCGTTTCACGGGCGCTTTCCACGGTGTCCTCCATGTAGCGTTTAAGGCCGTTGTATTGCTGGAAATAGGTGTCAATCAGCTCCTTCGCCTCGGTGCGTTTGATGCCGAGTTGCTGCGAAACGTTCGTTGCGCCAGCACCATAAATAATGGAGAAATTAACCGTTTTGGCGTTGCGGCGCATGTCGCTCGTCACCTCATCGTAAGGCACGCCGTACACCTTCGCCGCCGTGGCCCGGTGTATGTCTTGGTTTAACTGGAACGCCTCAATCATGGCCTCGTCGCCGCTGATTTCAGCGATGATGCGCAGCTCGACCTGCGAGTAGTCGGCACTTAGCAGCAGGTGGTTTTCGTCCCGTGGGATGAACGCTTCCCGCACCTTGCGACCCTCCGGGGTCTTGATGGGGATGTTCTGAAGGTTGGGGTTGTTGGAGGCGAGCCGGCCCGTGGCGGCCAGCGCCTGGTTGAACGAGGTATGCACCCGCCCCGTGCGTGGGTGTACCTGCAAGGGCAGGGCATCCACGTAGGTGGACTTGAGTTTCGACAAGCCCCGGTGCTTCAAAATCTCGGCAACGAAAGGCTGTTCTACCGCCAATTCTGTCAGCTTGGCCTCGTCGGTGGAGTAGGCGCCGGTCTTGGTTTTTGCCCAGCGGTAGGGTAGTTTCATGCGGTCGAAAAGCACCTCGCCAATCTGCTTCGGGGAGGCGATATTGAAATGAAGCCCAGCCATTTTATAAATCTGCTGCTCTAAGTCTGCAATACTTTTTTCAAGTTCGCCGGAGTATTTGCGGAGCAAATCGCCGTCCACCCGGATGCCCTCATACTCCATGTCCACGATGACCTTGATGAGCGGGCGCTCCATCGTGTCGTAGAGTTCTTGCAGGCCCTCTTCTTTTAGTTTTGGCTGAAAATAGTGCGCCAATTGAAGCGTCACATCGGCATCTTCGGCGGCGTACTCGGCCACCCGTTCCACCCGAATGTCACGCATGCTCAGTTGGTTGACACCCTTGCCGATGAGCGATTCGATGCTGATGGGCTGGTATTTCAGATAGGTTTCAGAGAGATAGTTCATGTTGTGCCGCAGTTCCGGTTCGATGAGGTAGTGCGCCAACATTGTGTCGAACCAGTAACCCCTCACCTCCACTCCGTAGTTTTTGAACACGACAGCATCGTACTTGATGTTTTGCCCAATCTTCTCAATTGCCTCATTTTCAAGCACTTGTTTGAATTCGGCAGCGATTTTCATGGCCTCGTCCCGGTCGGCAGGCACAGGCACGTACCATGCATTAAAAGGATTTATGGCAAAAGACATTCCGACTAGTTCGGCTAGCATTTGGTCCACACTCGTCGTCTCCGTGTCGAACGAGATGGTTTTAGCTTTTGATAAAATGGCGACGAGTTCCGCCCGCTTTTCCGGGGTGTCGGCGAGGTGGTAGGTGTGCGGGGTGTTCTCGGCGTTTTTCTCCGCCATCGAGTGAACGGGGATAGGCGGGGCGGCACTTTTGCGTTCAGCAGGTGCTTCGGCTTCGCCGAAAAGATTGCCTTGCGAACCTGCGGTGGGTGCTTTTGCAGCGGCTTTGGGTGCGGAGTTCGGCGTACCATCGCCACCGAGTATCTGTGCCCCGAGCGTCCTGAATTCCAGTTCTTTAAATAGTTCCGCCAGTTCTTCCCGGTCAAATGGGTCGAGGTTGTAGTCTTGCTCTTTGAACTCAATCGGGGCGTCAATATCAATGCGGGCTAGTGTTTTTGAAAGTCGGGCTTGCTCCGCAAACTCCCGCAGCCGCTCCTGGTTTTTGCCCTTGACCTTGTCCACGTTTTCGAGCAGGTTTTCCACCGAACCGAATTCCTTGAGCAGGGTCGCCGCCGTTTTCGGGCCAATACCGGGCACGCCGGGAATATTGTCTACCGAATCGCCTTGCAGGCCGAGGATGTCCACCACTTGGTCCACGTTTTCGATGTTCCAGTTTTCGCATATCTCTTTTTCACCCCAAATTTCCACCTCGCCACCCGACTTGCCGGGCTTGTACATGAAAATATTCGGGCTGACGAGCTGCCCGTAGTCCTTGTCCGGCGTCACCATATATACCTGATAACCAGCCTTTTCTGCTTTCTTCGCAATGGTGCCAATCACGTCGTCTGCCTCGAAGCGAGGCAGCGTGAGGATGGGGATTTTCCAGGCCTTCAGGATTTTCATAATCCACGGCAGCCCGAAGGTGATGCCCTCTGGTTGGGCATCTCGATTGGCCTTGTAAGCGGGGTACATGTCATCCCGGAAAGTGCCGCCGGGGAGGTCGAAGCTCACTGCAAGGTGCGTGGGTTTTTGGTTGTTGATGAGGTCAACCAGTGTGCGCACGAAGCCCGTGATGGCGCTTGTGTCCCAGCCTTTGGAGTTGATGAGCGGGCGGCTGATGAAGGCATAGTGCGCCCGATACACGAGGGCGTGGCCATCGAGGAGGAATAAGCGTTTGTCGTTTGTCATAGGTCGGTGATTTTAAGGCGGGAAGATAGGGCATTTACCAGAAATGAGAAGTTCTCACTCCCCAAACCTAAACCCATCCAAGTACATCTGCTGCAGATTGAAGTGCGGGTACTCGCCTTCTCCGTAAAGGAGCATGATGCCAATATATTTTGGGTTTATCCAGCCTTTTACAGCGTAGTGCAGCCCATCAGCATCTTCCCAATAATCAAGCACACCACGGGCATCGGGGGTGCTTTCGAGGGTATGGCCTCTGCCGTAGCCTGCCGCATCCGTTACACCAAACTGCTCTTTCAGGTAATCCATGTAACCGATGAGCAGGTCTTCCAAATCTTCTGGCTCGGCGTCGTCAAAAGCTTCGCTAAATTTCACGGTGATACAAGCAAAATGGAAGCCATCCAATTCCAAATCGGAGGTGTAAACTTCGGCATCATCTTCTGATTTTGAAAGTTCAAAATCAGGCATTCCCTGTGGGAAATAGGCCGAACAGCTAGACTGGCCGATAGCCATCTTCGACAGGCGGGGAACTTTGATGGTGGACGCCGTTTGCGCAGCAAGAAAAAAGGAAAAACCGAGTAAGGCAAGGCAGGTTGCGAAGCTTTTCATGTTGGTAATTTTTTTGATACAAACGGCGTGAAATCCATGCCAGAAATCCACAGTTGACAAGTAAAAAGGACGAAGTAAAAAGTAAAAAGTAGCGGCC
>JAHEAS010000439.1 GCA_024642645.1 Saprospirales bacterium
CTGCACCAAATAAAGGCCATTTCCGCCTACCATATCCCGGTCTAAATGGAACCTAGAACTACCAGCATTCAACTGGCCATCCAGTAATACAGCTACCTTGCGACCTGTCAAGTCAAAGACTTCGAGCTGCGCATCAGACAGGTTTTCAATGGATTCCACACTTATGCTTACTTTTTGGCTTGCGACAGTTGGGTAAACCGTCATCCTGTTTTGTGAAAGCGGGTCTGACACTGCAGAAACCGTTGCGATTTGGCTAGTTTCCCATACATTTACAGGGATATATTTACCACCTTGTTTCATCCAAATTATCCCGACGATTTCATACTCATGTCCCGCAATTGCACTAATAGAAGTTGAAAAATTGAGGGAAAACTCCTGTCCAGCTGGCACATCCCCATTGGTAACCAATTGGCCAAAAGTCTCTTCCGTGAAAGATTTTCGAAAAAGATGGCGATGAACAGCATTGTTACCAATGCTGGCTTGATAAGCCGTCACATGGTCCTCGAGCAAATAAATGCCCAAGTAGAACTCACCACTAGCTTGCAATGGCCCGAAGAACTTGACTTTGGCGGCCACCTTGATTTCGCCATTTTCATACACAGGCTCGAAACCACTGTTGGCAATGGGAGCAATGGTGCCGAGAATATCCAGTTGGTATTTGAGGTCTGCGAGCTTTGAAGTAACATTATTGGCAGTCACGCCCTGCTCCATTTCATTCGCAAAGAATTTGGGCTGGTAAAAGCCACCCCAATTGTCCGTTATTTCCTTTGCTGCTTGGTTGAAGAGTCCCCCATCATAATGGGCTGCCATGAAAACGGCATTGCTCTCGTTCTGCTCAATGGCATTTTCGAAATAATCCCAACCCCAAGTACCGCAAAAGGGACACCAATCGGCAGTGCGCTTGGTCACTAAGATGCGTTGTTTCTGCTCCACTTGCTGCGCAATACCCTTCATGAGGAACAATACAGCAATGAGAATTGTAAAACTGCTTTTTTTCATGATGACTAATTTGAAGGTTTAGTGTCTAAAAATTTTGGATTTCCGAATAAGGGGAACGGTGAAGAAACACCATTACAACCTATTGGTTGCTTACTTACTTACGTAATCCAAACGTAAAGTGTTTTTTGTCGTCCCGGTTACTTTGAATCGTTCATCCAGCCTCAAGCCCAAAATCCATGCAATATCCCCGCCAGATTCCAGTAGCCAAACTTGGTCTTTTTCAAACCGGGAGAGCTTGTTGTTGCTAAAAAAGTCCTGCAGTTTTTGTCGCTTGCCACCCATTCCCAGTGGGCAAAAAACATCGCCCGGCTGCCAGTGGCGCAGTCGGAGTGGAAAGCGAAGTGCATCGGCGTCCAGCCAAGCCGAGTCGGGTTCGGTGGCAAGGTTTGTTGGTG
This sequence comes from Saprospirales bacterium, assembly GCA_024642645.1. Taxonomy (GTDB): domain Bacteria; phylum Bacteroidota; class Bacteroidia; order Chitinophagales; family Saprospiraceae; genus UBA6168. The sequence continues at coordinate 1,395 of JAHEAS010000439.1, forward strand.
GCTTGGCGTAGGTGGTGAAGCGGAGGTTGGCCCCATCTGGCAACTCGATTGCGGAATCGGAAATAGCCGTCAATTCGACTACTCCGCCAAAGTTTTCCCCCAAGGATAAAATTAAAAAAAAGCGATCAACCAATAACTGCAAGTCGGCATAAAAAATGCTACCGGATTGATTGTCAGTACTTTGTAAAATGTTTTTGACTTGGTGGCTGTTGAATCCATAGGGCTTTAATATTTCAAAAAGCACGGTAGCCGGGGCAGGGTAGGAGCGAAGTTTTTGGAGGTCAATGCGCCATTCGTTAGAGCTTTTTTCCACAACGTCCTCCATGATTTTTTGGAGTGCAAAATCGAAAAGCTGTTCAGCTTCCCTCAGCCGTTCAATGTTTTCGCTTGCCGTTTTTTGGAATGCTGGATTTATTTTTTCAAAAACTGGCACGACGTGGTGGCGCAGTAGGTTGCGGTTGTATTTGTCCGTCAGATTGGAGGCATCCTCCCGATACTCGATTTCTTTCGCTTGTGCGAGGTCGAGTATTTCCTTTTTGGTGGCAAAAAGTAAGGGCCGAACAATGTGCCCGTTCTTGGGGGGGATGCCATGCAGCCCTCGAAGCCCACAACCTTTGGCAAAATTATAGAAGACAGTTTCAATACTATCGTCGAGGTGGTGTGCTGTCGCAATATGCTGACAACCAGCCTGTTGGCGGATTTCTTCCAGCCATTTGTAGCGTAGGTCCCGAGCTGCTTGTTGGATGGAGAGCTTGTTTTGCGCTGCAAAATTTTGCGTATCGAAACGGACAGCATGAAATTCTATACAGTGGTCTTCGGCTAATTTTTTTACAAAAACCTCATCTGCATCAGAGGCCTCTCCCCGAAGTTGGAAATTGCAATGTGCCACAGCAAACGGCAATCCTGCCTCTTGAAAAAAGTGGCAAAGCATCACCGAATCCACACCACCACTTGTCGCCACGAGCGTTTTTTCGCCAGCGGTCAGCAGGTTTTGCGAAGCAATGTATTTGAGGAAATTGGATAGCATATTATTCGTGGCTGCCCAGTTATTGGGCTGGCCGAGTGCGATTTCGGTCAGCCCAATATCCCGATAGCTATCGGGAGGGTGACCACAAATCAGCCCTTCAAAGCTTTGTAGTATTCGAAGTAATAAGGTATCGTTTCGATGCCTTTGTAGAAATTGAAAACCCCATAATGCTCGTTTGGCGAGTGGATGGCATCGCTGTTGAGACCGAAGCCCATGAGCACACTGTCCACGTCCAACACATCTTTGAAAAGGGAAACGATGGGGATGTAGCCGCCTTCCCGCTTGGGTATTGGTTCTTTTCCGAATGTTTTGGCCATGGCCTGGTGGGCAGCTTGATACTCTGGTGTATTGGTCGGCGTAACGCCTGGCTCACCGCCGTGCATCCGTATTACTTTCACCTGCACGCTTGGTGGCGCCAATGTTTTGAAGTATGCCTCGAACTGGTCGTACACCTTTTCGCAACGCTGGTGTGGGACAAGGCGCATGGAGATTTTGGCAAATGCTTTCGATGGCAGAACAGTCTTGGAGCCTTCGCCGGTGTATCCGCCCCAAATCCCATTGCAGTCTAGCGATGGGCGAATGCTGACCCGCTCCTGGGTGGTGTAGCCTTTTTCGCCCGCCACATCGCCTATGCCTAGGTCAGATTTATAATCGTCAAGGTTGAATGGGGCTTTGTTCATCGCCTCCCTGTCCTTTTTGGTTTCGTTCAAAACATCATCGTAAAAGCCTGGGATGGTGATATGGCCGTTTTTGTCAATCAGTTTGTCAATCATGCCCGCAAGCACATTGATAGGATTGGCCACACCGCCGCCGTAAACGCCAGAATGCAGGTCACGGTTAGGGCCTGTCACTTCTACTTGAAGGTAAGCTAGACCACGCACTCCGGTGGTTATGCTAGGTACATCGTTGGCAATGATGGAAGTGTCGGAGCAGAGCACCACATCGCAAGCGAGCTTTTTCTTGTTTTTTTCAACAAACGGCCTAAAACTTGGTGAACCGATTTCTTCTTCGCCTTCCACGCAAAACTTAATGTTGCAGGGCAGATTGTCAGTTTTTACCATTGCTTCGAAAGCCTTGACATGCATGTAGGTCTGCCCTTTGTCATCGCAAGAACCTCGTGCAAAAATGGCGCCCGCTGTATGTACTTTCGTCTTTTTGATGACTGGCTCGAAAGGTGGAGAAGTCCAAAGGTCGAGCGGGTCGGGCGGCTGTACGTCGTAGTGGCCGTAAACCAGAACGGTTGGCAGCTTTTTGTCAATGATTTTTTCACCATAAATAACGGGGTAGCCCTCCTTGGTTTTGCCGTCTTTTTTGTAGCTGGTCGGGCAGATTTCAACGTTGTCGCAACCTGCGTCACGAAGGCTTTGTGCCACAAAATCGGCAGTACGAAGGACGTCGGCCTTAAAGTTTGGGTCTGCACTAATGGACGGGATGCGCAGCAAGTCTAGCAATTCGTCGAGGAATCGTTGCTTGTTCTTTTTGATGTATTCCTGGGTGGATTTCATAAAATGTGATTTGGTTAGAAATGAAACTGGTTTCTGGTGTTCAAAAAGGAATGCTGAAAAGCAAAACCAAATAGACGTAAGAAAGATTAATGGCCAAAGATAGGGTAGTAGGCTTTTTTACCAAGAAAAAATCTGGT
>JAHEAS010000440.1 GCA_024642645.1 Saprospirales bacterium
CTACACCGCCATAAAAAGGCGAATAAAAACGCCGAATCAAAAGCCCATCCGTCCATATAAAAGCACCTAGAAAATAGGCAAACTGCCCCAATGGCAATATGGCATGTTTAATATCGGAACCCGTGAATTTATACGTGAGAAACAAGCGCAATTTTACCGAAACAAACAGCAATACCCCCAGCGAAAGCGTGAGATAAATCGGCAAGGAAGTCATATGCGGATTCGCTTCAAAAAAACCACGCAGGATGAAAACATGGTGCAATGCCGTGAGCGAATACGCTAACAAAAATCCAGCAAAGGCGAGGTCGGAACGCTTGTCACCGTTTTTGCGGAGCAAAAAAACAAATGCCACCAGCCCGTTCAGTGCGATAGCGGCGCAGAGAACAAGGAAGGATAGGGTGGTTAGCGTTACGGTGAAATTCATTGTTGAATTGCTATATTGCTATATTGTTGAATTGTTTTCGTGCCATATAAACAACATGGCAATCCAACAATATAGCAATTAATTCTCCTCATACACCTGCTTCAGCACCCCTTCCATCTCCTTGCGGAGGGCGTTCATGCTACCGGTGTAATTATTGTGCATAAAGCTGAAAATCAGCATTTTACCTTTCCTCGAAATCAGGTAGCCGCTCAGGCAGTGATTGTTGCGGAGCGTACCCGTTTTGGCAAAAACATACGGAGCGTCTCCGTTCCGGTAATTACGTTTGATCGTGCCACTGACACCGCCGGCAGCGAAAATGCCAAACAGGCGCTGCCTCGGCATGGTCTGCTGGATTTTGTCCAAAATAGCCACGAGCGAGCGGGGCGTCACGAGGTTGTATCGGCTGAGACCGGAGCCGTCCACCCATTTTGGGGCATCGGGCAAGGAGTTGAGAAAGTTTTTTTGCGAGAAATCAATGGCCTGCTCCGTGTTCATCAAGCCGGTGCGCTTCCAAGAGCAGAGCAGCAGCAGTTGCTCCGCAATGAAGTTATCGCTCTCCTGCATCATCAGCATGTAGAGGCTGTCGGACTTGAGGCTGTACAGGGTTTTGGCGTCGGGTGGGGGCAGCATATTGGATTCCAGAATGCTCACTTGGCGCTTGAGCGTGTCGGCCAGCACTTCGGAAACGAAGTGCGGCGTGGCATGGAACGGCACGTGAATTTCGAATTTTCTTCCCGCTTTGGCGAGCGTGTTTAGGGTAAAACGGTTCTCGTATTCCACCCGCCCAACGAAGTCGTCTTCATGCAGGGTGGAGTCATAGTCGAGCGTTTTTGCCAAAAAAGCGGGCCGTACCTGAATACCTTTCGTCGAGTCGTTTTGGATAAAATCGGCGACGTTGCCATAAATCGGCAGCGGTGTTTTCTCGGCCTGGTAGTCGTAAAAATTATCGTCCCACATCCAGCCGGAGCCGAAGCGCTTGTCCCGGTAATTTGCTGCGCAAAAAAGGAGCTGCTCCTTGCTGTTTTTCAAAAAATTGAAAACCGCAGGATTTTGCGGCAGGTGCGGGTTGAGGAACGAGGGGTCACCCGTACCCCAAAACACGAGCAGGCTGCCTTGGCGGCTGTACTGCAAGGCGGGGATGGAGTCGCCGAGTGTGCGCAGGCTCGTGTACAGCGTCAGGATTTTGGTGTTGGAAGCTGGCGTGAAATACTTGTCGGCGTTGTACTCGTAGAGCGTTTTACCCTCGGTGGGGTCATAGAGCGAGAACCCTGTGAACGCTTTTTTGAAAATTTCAGAATCTTCGAGGTGGAGGTCGTAGGACTTCGTCACACCTTGGCTTTGCGCCCTTTTTCGCTTATTTTTTTGAGAAAAAGCATTGAACGGCACAAGCAGTGCCGAAAGGAAAAGTAGGATGATGAATTTTTTCATGGATAACAATGCGTCGTGAGTTTTTGAAGGAGATGGGGCAAAGTTAAACGGAAGTTGGAGGTTTCAGAGTGTGGATAGTTCCTACCTTTGCCCCGTGAGCAACCTAGACCGCATCCTCGCCCTTTACCGGGACGACCAGCGCACCCAAAAATTGGTAGCTGCGCTGCGCCAACCGTCCACCGCCAACCGTCCACCGTCCACCGTCCAATTGAACGGTTTGGCTGGTGCGCAGGAAGCTTTTGTCCTTGCCGGAGCATACCTCGCTGACCCAAGGCCGCAGCTTTTCATCGCCATCGACAAGGAAGAGGCAGCCTACCTGCAAAACGACCTCTCTGGTTTGTTGGAAAAAAAGCCGGTACGCTTCTTTCCCGACTCGTTCAAACGGCCCATGTATTTCGAGGAACTGAACACGACGAACGTGCTGGAACGCACGGAAGCCATCAACCAGATTTCGGATCGTGGATTGCGGATTTCGGATTCAGCAGACCCCCAATCCGCAATCCGTAATCCGCAATCCGTAATCCTCGTGACTTACCCAGAGGCGTTGTTTGAAAAAGTCGTTGCGCCAGCGGAACTTGAAAAGACCCGCATCGAGATACAGCCGGGGCAAAAACTGGACGTGGATTTTACCATCGAAATGCTTGTAACCTACGGTTTTAAGCGGGAGGATTTCGTGTACGAACCCGGTCAGTTCAGCATCCGGGGCGCCATCGTGGACATTTTTTCCTACGGAAACGACTACCCCTACCGCATCGAACTCTTCGACGAGGACGTGGAGAGCATCCGCACCTTCGACCCGCTCACGCAGCTTTCCGTGCAGAACATCGGGCGGGTGAGCATCGTGCCGAACATCAACACCAAATTCAACCAATCTCAAAAAGTCAGCCTCCTCAACGTGCTGGCACCCAACACGGTCATTTGGGTGAAAGACTTCAGCGCCTTGGAAGAAAAGCTGCAACTCTGCTTCGAAAAAGCGGAGGAATTTTCCAAAACCTTGCCCCTAATGGATGAGAGCGAGCTGGGGGAAATCTTTCGGGACAGGGCATTCATTCGCCCCCATGAAGTCGTAGAGGACGTGGCAAAATTCGCCAATGTAGGGTTGAGCTCCGGCCCAACCGATGGGTCGTCAAGCAGGAACTTGACGATACAATTCCACGCCAAAACTCAGCCATCTTTCAACAAAAACTTCCAGCTCCTCGGCGACAATTTGCGGAGTAACTCTGAGCAGCGCATCGAGAATTTCATTTTTACCGACAACCCCAAGCAAATCGAGCGCTTCCACGCCATTTTTGAAGACATGGCCGAGGCAGTGGGTTCGGTGAAATTCGAGCCGGTCATCAAGGCCATCCATGAGGGTTTTATTGACCTAGACCTGAATATCGCCTGCTACACCGACCACCAGATTTTCCAACGGCACCATCATTATCGCCTGCGACAAGGCTTCACGGCGGACAAAGCACTGAACGTCAAGCTCTTGCGGGAACTGCAACCCGGCGACTTCGTGGTGCATATTGACCATGGGGTGGGAAAATATTCGGGGCTAGAAAAAATCACGGTCAACGGCCACACACAGGAGTCGGTGCGCATTTTTTACAAAAACAACGACGTGCTCTACGTAGGCATCAACTCGTTGCACAAAATATCGAAGTACAGCAGCAAGGACGGCACGCCGCCCGTGCTCAACAAGCTCGGCTCAGACACTTGGCAGTCGCTGAAAAGCAAGGCGAAAAAGAAGGTCAAGGACATTGCGAAGGAACTTATCAAATTGTATGCGCTCCGCAAAGCCTCCAAGGGCCACGCCTTCCCGCCCGACAACTACCTGCAAGCGGAACTCGAAGCCTCGTTCATTTACGAAGACACGCCCGACCAGGAAAAGGCGACGATTGACGTGAAGGAGGACATGGAAAAGCCCTACCCGATGGACCGCCTCATCTGCGGCGACGTGGGTTTTGGAAAAACGGAGGTCGCTATCCGGGCTACTTTCAAGGCGGTGACGGACGGTAAACAGGTGGCCATCCTTGTGCCGACGACCATCCTCGCCTTGCAGCATTACAAGACGTTTAGCGAAAGGCTGGCGCAATTTGAACTGAACATCGAGTACGTCAACCGCTTCAAGTCGGCGAAGGAGAAAAAGGAGATTTTTGAAAATACAAAACTGGGCAAAGTGGACATCCTCATCGGCACCCATGCGC
>JAHEAS010000441.1 GCA_024642645.1 Saprospirales bacterium
GCCGCCGCCGTAACCTCCACCGCCGCGACCACCGCCGCCGCCGAAGCCTCCACGACCGCCACCGCCACTACGTGCTTCACGTGGCTCAGCTTTCTTTACTACGATAGTACGACCGTCGATTTCGCTGTCGTTCAGTTCCGCAATTGCCTTCTCTGCTTCCTCGTCGTTTGGCATTTCTACGAAGGCATAGCCCTTCGATTTGCCAGTGAATTTGTCTGTGATGACAGAAGCCGAAGTGACTTCGCCATACTCTTCGAACACTTCACGCAGGTAATCTTCCTGCGTGTCAAAGTTCAGTTTTGCTACGAAAATGTTCATTGCAAAAAATGATTAAAGTTAAAAATCAGAGCAACTCCTGAAGCAGTAAATATTTAGGAACGAACAAAAATGGGGAAAAAATGGCAGATAGCGGAAGACGATTTGCGGAGTTAAAGGAACTTACGAAAACTTGCTTACCGGGCTACTGACAGAGACCCTTGCCGGATAAATCTCTCTTGCTTGCAGAAAATTTCTCAAAGAACACTACAAAGGTATATACAAATGACATACAAAAACAATTTCTTACAGATTTAATTATTTTCCATAAAAAGCCAAACAGCAAGCACTTGCTACCATATGGCAATTACTAAGCAGTGGAATAACTGCTTACCGGAGCAGGGTTACTGAGCCGGTCAACTCCCGTTTTTTACCATCTTGAAAAACAATGGTGGCCTGCCAAACAAACACGCCTGGCGAGGCTGGTTTGCCCTTGTGGGTGCCGTCCCAACCTGCTTGAACATCGTTGGGGGCGAGGTTGCCATGCTCATACACCCGGGCCCCCCAACGGTCATAAACTTCAAGATTGAGCACCTCCTTCACATCGGCACCGGAAAAAATGGTAAAAACGTCGTTGATACCATCGCCGTTCGGTGAAATGGCATTCGGTATGTACACATCGTAAAAATCGAGGACTAGGTGAACCAGGCTGTCGCAACCGATTTGTGAAGCAAAAACGACATCGTACTCACCCTGTTGGGTGTAAGTTTTGTAGCCCAACCGGTATGTTTCCGACTCAAATATTTGAGCGAATACGGTGTCCACACCTTCTGCGGAGATGCTCAGGCTGAGGTGGACGATGCTGTCGCAGCCATTCCAGGTTTTAAGGTTGGTGAGATAATCGCCCGCTTGGTCAAGGTTGGTTTGATTGAAAAACACCGATTCGTCACGGCAGATGACCTTATCCAAAAAGGTTTCATAGACCGGAATTACCAATTGGTAGGCTGACGTGATTTTGCAACTGTTTGGCCCCAATAACCGCACTTGGTACTTGCCCTCTTGGTCAGCGACGCCTTGAAGGGTTGGCTCGGTTTCGCCAACCAGTGCTATGCCATCCTTGTACCACTGGTATTGCAAAGTGTCCTGGTCGGGCACGTTGAGTGCAAAACTGCTGCCGCAGGGGTTGCCCGTGGCGGTTATCTTGAAGCCGAACTGCTGCAAATCGGCCAATACCAAGTTGTCGAAGAAATAGTAGGTACTTGCGATTAACTGGTCTTGGGTACAGTTTGGCCCAATGGCCATGGCATACATGTCTTGTTGGGGCGTCACATTGATTTCATATTGTTTCCATTGCAGGGAGCCAAAAATTGGGAGGGAGCCAAGCTCTACCCAGCCGGGGCCATTGGTGGGGCAGCCAAACTCATCGTTTCCATTGCCGAACGGCAGATTGGTGCAGTCGGGGGAGCCATAAAAAGCCAAGGTAGTCGGGGGCGAGTTGAAAGCCTTAGTGAATCCCACCCAAAACTCAAAACGGTAGGCAGTTCCTGCCTTTAGCGGGGAAAGCAAGCAGGCGCCTGCATATTCTTTCCAGTTGGGGTTGGGGTCAGAATTGCCACCGTTTCCGCCATTTCCGCCAGTCCTGCCATTGCGAAAGCCCACACAGCCTTCTCCGTCCGGGAAGGGTAGGGGTGGGGGCAGGTCTGGCCAACCCATCCAACCGCAAGTATGTAGGTAGTCGGTGGTAGGTGCAGAGGCTTGAATCCAGTCGTTGGCGCAGTTGAGTTGGGAGCGGTCTTGGGGGCAACAGTTCATTTCCTCGAAGGAGGGATTGGGGATGAGAGAAAGTGGCAGGGCCACTGGGCAGTTGCAGTCTGTGGTGTCGTTGAGGTCAATGAGGCCGTCGGAGTCGTCGTCAATGCCATTATCGCAGATTTCCACAGGCCTGACACTTGAGGCCGGGGTGCTGTTTTTTACCAAAAAAAATCCCCCAAAGAACAAGGGTAGGAAGCTGGTCAGCAGTTTCATGGATGATGTATTGAAAGATGACTGGCCTTATCGGCAGGGCTTTTTCCAAAGGTAGCCATAGGCGTTGATTTTGAAAAATAATAGTACAAACAATTACCTTCAAATGTCAGCCACATGCGCGTTTGAGAATGGTTAACACCGCCCTTGCCCTGCTGAAAGTATTTCGGCGCTAACTTTGCCTTTTCTTTTGGCCTAAATTATTTTGAATGAAATATACCATTTCCTTGCTGCTCGCCCTGTTTTTTGCGGCGGCAATAAAAGCCGAAAATGGCTGCGACATCACCATAAAACTGGATTTCTACCGGTACGACACGCTTTGGTTCGGCACCTCCTTCGGAAAACGTGCAGTTCCTGACTTTGCTGCCGTCATTCAGCCCGATGGTACCTTCCATCTCAAAACCGACAAGCCGTTGGAAGAAGGGATGTATGCCATCATCTACAAGCGTACCTCCAATTCCAGTCTCCAATATTTTCAGTGCTGGCTAGTGGACGGCCAACGGAAATTTAGCATCTCCACCAATATCTCTGTGCCTTACGAAAAGCCCGAAATCGTCGGCTCCCCGGAAAACGTGGCACTTTTCGATTACCTTCGGCAACTCAATACAGAGGATAAACGCATGGATGAAGCGGTAGAACGTGACCGCTTTTTGCAAACAGAAGCGGACTTTCGGCAGCGGGTTAAAGTGGAGGAAGGAATGCAGCAAATGCAGCTTGATTTTATTAAAAACACTAAAGCTGGGCCAACAACCCGGCTGGTACAACAAACGCTCTTTCCAATTCCACCCGCAAGCAAGTATGGTGACTGGAAACAGGAAGCTAATGAACGATGGCTTTATCAACGGGCGCATTATTTCGATAAAACGGACATCGGGACGCCTGATTTTATGCGCTACCTGCAATGGCTCGATCGAACCGATTTTTTCCTGGTCAATTTGCCCCCCGCTGACCCTGATACGATGAAAGCGCTGATTGACATGGTGTTCAAGAAACTGGAGGCTTATCCGGATGGGTATGAATACTATCAGAAATATATTACCACCTCGCTCACCAAACTCAGCAAATTCCGCAACGACGAGGTGTACGCATACGTGGTGCACAACTACCTCGAAACGGGCAAAGCCACCTGGGCCTCTACCAACGACATTCGGAACGCCACCAACAATGCCAATCAAATGGCATTCCTGTTCGAGGGAAAAGATGCACCGCCCGTTACCATGTTCGACAAGGGCAACAACCCCGTACCGCTCTATGACATCGCTGCCAAACTGACGCTACTGGTGTTTTACATGCCCGACTGCTCCCATTGTAAGCGGGAAATACCGGAAATCGCAAAGATGTACGAACGCTACAAAGACAAAGGTTTGAAGGTGGCTGCCATTTGCCTGAAAACCGGGGAAGATTGTTCGCAATGCTGGGAATTCACCGACAGCCAAACCCTGCCCAAAGACTGGTACCTGCTTGCCGACCCGAACCGCCAGGCCAATCTTATTTCGATGTTCAGTGTAAGAAGCTACCCAAGGCTATTCATGCTAGATGCCAATAAGAAGATTGTTTACAAGCAAAATGGCGAGATGGCCGATTGGCAGTTGGAAGCGGTGCTGGGGAGGCTGTTGAAATAAATGACGTATTCAATCTGTAAGTGGTTTGGATATTGTCCGAAATCAAGATGATTATTCTAACCGCTGCCGAATCTTGCTCCCCTTCCGCAGTGACCGCAGCAGCAGCAGCAAGAAAAAGCCCGCAAGGCCAAAGCCCCATTTC
>JAHEAS010000442.1:0-3398 GCA_024642645.1 Saprospirales bacterium
CGCCCCGCCAGCAGCGAGCGGCGAAAACGATGGTAGGTTTCGCCCTGCCATATTTCCCGAAAGGGCAGTTTTTTCAAATCGCCAAGGCGGTGCAGGGCGTCCTTATCGAAGCAGCAGGGCACCACGAGGCCGTCCCAAGTGATGACGCAGGCATGCCAGAGCTTCCAGCAGTGGTTGAGGAGTTCGTTTTTTACCTGCCAGGTGCCGTCGTTTTTTTCTTCGTAACGGGCGTATTTTTTCAGCGTCGGAATCAGGTCGTTGCCATGCTCGTAGTCATAGACCTGGGCGGTTTTCAGTTTGACTTCGTCAACGCCGATTTCCTCGGCGAGGCGGTAGATTTCGGGGATTTGGTGCTCGTTGGGCCGCACCACGAGGAACTGGAAAATGAGGTGCGGCGTCTTTGATTTCAATTGCTTTTTCCACTTTACCACATTGTGGGCGCCTTGTAGCACACTTTCCAGTTTGCCCTCCTTGCGGTAGCTTTCATACGTTTCCTGCGTAGTTCCGTCCACCGAAATGATGAGGCGGTCAAGGCCGGACTCGATGGTTCGGCGGGCATTTTCATCGTTCAGAAAATGGCCGTTGGTGCTGGTGATGGTGTAAATGCCTCGACTACGAGCGTGTTGCACCATGTCCAAAAACTTGGGGTTGATGTACGGCTCGCCCTGGAAATAAAAGATGAGATAGAGCAATTCCCGGTGCAGTTCGTCAATGGTTTTTCGGAAAAAATCCTCCTTCAAATTGCCCGTAGGGCGAGTGAAAGCCCGCAGCCCGCTGGGGCATTCCGGGCAGCGTAGATTGCAGGCGGTCGTGGGTTCCAGCGAGATGGTCATCGGCATCCCCCATTGTATGGGCCGCCGCAGCCACCGAGTGAGGTGGTAGGAGCTGAAAATCTTCGCCACGTTCCACACCCGCCGGGGAGTGAGTTTGGTGAGAAAATTCAGGGTGTCGTGGCGATAAAGTTTCACGAAGGAAAAAGTAAAAGGTGAAAGGCAAAAGTATGAAGCTAAGTCGTAGTACCTTTGCGCCAACACATTTTCCTTTACACTTTTTACTTTTTCCTTATGATAACGGAAGCCATCATTGACAAGGTCCTCGAAAAATTTGAATCCCAAGCCGTTGACTACGAGGAGGCCGTGCGGGCATTCGCCAATCGGCAGCCTGCCATTTTCTCCTACCTGATTGGCGACAACGAGGGTACTTTCTCGCAGGACGAGGAGGATTTCCTGCTCTACCTGGCGCTGGCCATTTACACTTCCGTGGAAGATGCCAGCGAAGAGGAAGACCTGCCGGGCATCGGCGAGGAGGAAATTACGGAGGCCGATGAAGCCAACTGGAGCTTGATGGAATCGTCAAAAGCCACCGATTTTCAAAAGCGGTTGGACATTTTTTACGAAACTTCGCCAGAGGAAGACCTGATGGCCTTCGTAGAGGACGCCCTGACAGGCGAGGCCGAAAACGAGGAAGGCGAGGCGTTCAGCATCACGCCGGAGGGCAGGGAGCCAATGTTCGTGGCGCTGAAGACGGTGATTGATGTGCTGACGGCGGCGTAGGGTATTTTTACGATTTACGAGTGGCGATTTACGAGTGGGATACTGCTGAAAGGATTAGTGAACTCGTTTTTTACGTCACCCTGTTTTGGCCATGCACAACATAGTGATACTTCTAAAATGTGACGGCAATTGTAATTCGTAAAACCATTTTTAACATCCCCCTAACGCCACCCCCTTAATTTTACTGCATAGAAAAAAGGATTCCTGGCCACGACATTGTTCACACCTAAAATAATCAAGGCCATGTTACTTAATTTCCAAACTCCTTTACTCTTGTTTGGCCTCTTCTTGGTTGGGTGCATTTCACCTGAAAAATTCCAACTGTACAATACCCATGATACTGTAGTGTTGCAAGCGACCCATCAACTCGAAGGGAAGTGGCACAAAACAAAGTGGGTAAAGGTTTTGGAGTCTTCTTTTGTGCTTGCAAACGAACAAGATTTATGGACTATAGATAGCCTCAAAACACAAAATACGCCAGCAGCTTGGGAAAAAATATATGCCCTACAGTTGAAGATAAGACATCGGCAAGAAAAGGTAATGCCATTGCTGCCTTTAAAAAGCAGCGACGGCAACCAGCCTGCTATCCAGCTACTGCCTATCGAAGAAATGTTGGAAGAAAGCCGATTGGAAATAATTGCTGATTATACTGATGAAATAGAGCAAAATATTGAGCTGGCCAGAAATGGTAATCGTTTCAAAGCACGAGAAGCTTATACTAGAGTTGACTTCATCCAAAATAAATACGGATGGGATGCCCCCCTTGCAAAACAACTTTCTCAGCAGGCAGTGCATCTTGGCATGACTAACTTCCTATTAGAAATAGCTACCCTAAATAGTAACTCCGACGACACCTTGGCGATACAACAGCTCGGTAAATGGAAAACAATAAGACTTAGCCTTTGGCAGAACATATATAATACGGTAGAGCCCAGTATCAATTATCATTTCAGGGTGAAAACTACTATCACTAATTCCAATGTTTCCAGTGACAGCCAGAACAGCATCTATCGGGAAGAGAGTAAGAGAGTCCTTGTAGGCCAAGAGAAGCAAACCGATGCCAATGGTGTGGACCAATTCAAGCCAATATATGAGAATGTAAGTGCAACAATTGAAGAAATTAGTGCCAGAAAATACGCTTCCCTAACCGCAGATTTTGAAGCTTTTGACTTTACCACCAACCAATTATTAAGGAGCGAAACTATCAAGGCATCTAGCGATTTCAACTCCTCATTTTCTGTTACCCATGGTGTTAGTGGAAGTCCTTCCAACAAGACGGTGAACTTCCCCTCCGACTTCGACATGATGGGAAGCTGCGTTGCAGACTTTGTGGTCAAACTAAAAGTCCTATTGAAGGAAATAGACGTGTCCAAATGACCACAATTGCACCTTTTCCCAAAGTATTCCTAACTTTGCACCTCATTCATCCTCGCTAAGAAAGCTGTGCCGACAAGGGCAAAAAACTGGACTTGTATGCAAGCCCGACTTTTTGCCCCGCCCGGCACAGCTTTTTTCATAAAAAAGAAAACTTCGCAAACATGGATTTATTTGAAAAATTCAGGAATCCTGGCCCGCTCGGCCGGTGGCGTGACGTGGCCGATGGCTATTTCATGTTCCCTCGCCTCGAAGGAGACCTCGGCAACCGCATGATGTTCCAAGGCAAGGAAGTCATCTGCTGGAGCATCAACAATTACCTCGGCCTGGCCAACCACCCCGAAGTGCGGGAGGCCGATACCAAGGGCGCTGCCGACTGGGGACTCGCCTATCCGATGGGTGCCCGCATGATGAGCGGCAACTCCACTTTGCACGAGCAATTAGAACATGAACTGGCTGACTTCGTGAAAA
>JAHEAS010000442.1:3408-4030 GCA_024642645.1 Saprospirales bacterium
CCATGCTCGTTAACTTCGGCTACCAGGGTGTCATTTCAGCGATTGACAGCCTCGTGAACCGCCACGACGTCATCGTGTACGACTCCGAGTCCCACGCCTGCATCGTGGACGGCGTGCGCCTGCACCACGGCAAACGCTTTGCCTTCGAGCACAACAACGTGGCCAGCCTCGATAAGAACCTTGCCCGTGCTACCAAGCTTGTGGAGCAGACCGGTGGCGGTATCCTCGTCATCACCGAAGGTGTATTCGGCATGCGGGGCGACCAAGGTAAACTGCGGGAAATATGCGCCCTGAAAGAAAAATACGAATTCCGCCTGATGGTGGACGATGCCCACGGCTTCGGTATGCTCGGCCCAACCGGTGCTGGCGCCTGCGAGGAGCAGGGCATCATGGACGATGTGGACGTGTATTTTTCCACTTTCGCCAAGTCAATGGCCAGCATTGGGGCGTTTTTTGCGGGTGAAAAATTCATGATTCAGCACCTGCGCTTCACCATGCGCTCCCAGATTTTCGCCAAGTCGGTGCCAATGCCACTTGTGGTCGGCGCCATCAAGCGTCTGGAGTTGCTTCGCAACAAGCCGGAGCTTCGCAAAGCCCTCTGGGACAATGTAAACTACTTGCA
>JAHEAS010000443.1 GCA_024642645.1 Saprospirales bacterium
TTTTGCTAAATCCCCCCTGATCTAATTCATAAATCCATGTCAAAAAGCTGGAACATGGTCTTATTTCAGCGGCTTAGTGCGCAACCGCCCGCTTCCCTTTGTTGAGGAGGCAAGGGAGCATTCCACTCGTTTGCAATTCCAGCACAGCAGCCTCGGTCACTTGGTTAATACTGATTCTTGGCAGGCTCTCCAAACTGTTTTTGTGCTCCGCAAAAACATTGCCTACGCGGGTGGTGACCGCCGTTTTAAAGCCCAATGATTTGACAGCTTCAAACTCCCGAAAGGAGGCTTCAGTAGCTTTTCCAAAAGGATAGGCAAAGTGTTCAACAGCCAGTCCAGTCTGAGTTTCTATGATTTTTTTGCTTCCCATGATTTCATTTCCCAAGGCTTCGTCATCCAATTGTTTCAAAGGAAAATGATTGACCGTATGTGCTCCAATCGTCACGAGTGGGTCGTTCCTGAGTTCCCGAATGTCTTCCCAACTCAAGGCAAACTCCGAAACTGGTGCAAAAAGGTTTGATTGGAAATTGCCAAAAACTGCCCGGTACATTTCATCATGGCTTTCGATGGAAAATAATTGGGTAATAAATCGGCGGATGTTGTCAAAAGCGATTTCCTTCTCTGTTTGAGTGTGGCAAGGGTAGGAATACTGGGTTCCAGCCCATTTAAAATCTACTTTGTTTTTAGCCCGCAACATGTCCTCCAGCATATACCACCAGAGAATTGCAGTCCGGTCGGGAAAACAGGTTGTGATGTAAATGGTGAATGGTACGCCATATTTTTTCAAAATCGGATAAGCTACGGTGAGGTTGTCCCGGTAGCCGTCGTCGAAAGTAAAAACGACGAATTTCTCATTTATGCCACCCAAGGTTAACCTATCAAAAAGTTCGTCCAGCGAGTAAAACGAGTAGCCCTTGTTTTTGAAAAACAGAATGGTTCGCTCCAAATGTTCGGATGTGATTTCGAGCGTTCGATGGTTATGGATGCGCTGTTCGCCAATATCAGTCACCACCCGATGAAAAGTCAGGACATGCCCTAGCCCCCCATAAAAAGGCTCAAACATCCAGCTCAAGGTTTTCAAAAAAGGAGCTGTATGGGCAAGGATTTTTCGTTGCGTTTGTGGGGTCATGGCTGGGTATTTTTAGGATGAAACTGCTTGTTTTGGACGACGGCTTGATACAAGTCAAAGTACTGCGCTGCTACTGCCGACATGAGATACTCCTCCTCTACCCTATGTTTGGCCTGATGGGCAAGGGCAGCCATTTCTGTTGGATGGTCAAATGCCCAGCGTAGCTTTTCCGCTAGGTTATGCGCATTTTTTGATTGAAAAAACAGCACTTCCTTATCCGACAACACCGCCGTGTTCTGAGGGATATCACTGCAAACCAAGGGCGTTCCTGCCGTTGCTGTTTCGAGCAGCATCATCGACATCGCCTCTATTTCCGAAGGAAAAACAAAAAGGTTTGCACGGCTAAGAAGTGCGTTCAACTTGTCCATCCCCTCCACATAACCAATGAATGCGACATCCAGCCCTTGAGCAGCTTCCTTGAGCTGATGGGTGTACGATGCGAGGTGCCCCATTTCGCCGGCAACAACTAAGGTGCCTTTGAATTCTAATAATTTCAATGCTTCCAGCAAAGTATGGCATCCCTTGAGCGGAATGACCCTGCGGGCAGCAAAAAGCAAATAGCCGGGTTGAAGTCCGTATTCGGAAAGCAGTCGCTCAGTCAAATGCGCCGGCACCTCTGCTGCCGGAAAAATACCGTTCGGAATATAGGCCACTTGGCGCTTGTATTTTTGGAGATAATACGCCGCATTTGTGCTTGAAATAGTGGTCAGTGTGCCGCTGGATTGAATGAATATCCGCTCGGAAAGCCGGAAGTAAAGTTTGCCCAGCCAAGACCATTTGTCATCAAGCTGGGGCAAGGCATGCGAGGTAGAAATCGTCTTGAATTTCCGATTGAGCAAGGGCAGGAAAAATGCACCGTCTGTTTTGTGAAGGTGGACAAGGTCGTATTTGCCATGAAGCATCAGCTGAGCACAGCATCGCAAATAAAACAAGAAAACGCCCAGCCCCTTTATGCGGATTTCAGGGAATTGAACAGTACTAACACCAGGGATATGCGAGTTGGCGTCACGATGGCTAAAGCAATAAACAGTGAATTCGAAATGTGTATGCAGTTCTCTCAGCAGGTTTTCCACCACCCTGCTTGTCCCTCCTTTTGCTGGGAAGTAATTCGCACCGAAAATGGCTATCTTAATTTTGGTCATTTACCTTTTGTTTGGCGAAAAGGGTTGTCAAAACAAGCGCTTTGATTTAATCATAAAACACTGAAAATCAATTGCAAAGGCTATCTCCATACCAGCACGTATTGCTATCAATTTCAACAGCATAAATAACCCCGGCTCCCAATGTATGAAAGCCGGGGTTTTGTTTTTGAACTCAGTCAACTTCTTCAATGCTTACGGCATTGCCGCCTGTGCTATGAAGTTAGCCAAAAGTATGGCGTTGGCGGGGTGTGCCAAAATTGTGTTGAGCAAGAGCAATGACCTATCATTGTTAGGCCCTTGATAAATGGCATTTCCATCCAAGTTCAAGTCAGTATTTTCATAGCCACCCAAGATAAAGTTAGCAAGGTTCTGTGAGTTGTTCGGTGCTGTCATCACTTTAGAGAACAACAAGAATACATCGTTGGTCGGGCCTTGATAGATGACTTTGTTGTCGTTGTTCAAGTCCCCAGACCACATCATCAGGTTTCCATTGCCTTGTCTTCCTGCTATGTTTGAATTAAAAATATTCCCACCTACCTGAGTGAAGTCAACCAATGGGACGTTACTCATATTCATGTAAACTGGATTCCCGGTCATCATACCCAGGTGGTTACGGTGCTTTACATACACATGGAAATTACCTTCTCCTATGCCATTGATAACTATCAAATCCTCGCCAGTTTTCGTAACGATATCTCCGTCACGCTGCAATAGACAAGGTAAGCTTTGCACAATGCCAAAAGGAGCGGCTTCATTCCTGATTTCCACCAAAATCCAATCCACGATTGCATTATCGCCAGATACCTCCAACAGTGATGGAAGCAAGACTTGTGCATTAGGGTCTGGGTTGCTATTTGGCGAAAGGCTGTAAGGGTTCCCAGCTGGAATAAAACCTTTAGTGCGCAAGTTGTCCCGCATAAGGGTCGAATTGGCTGCCGTACCCAACCTAGCACCATTCAGGCTCGCCTTCAGTCTCACTGCTGCGATATTGCAGGTGTCGCTCCGAAATAAGGTAGTCGTATTTCCGCAATCATCCGCTGAAATCCAAATTTTGTTTTTAATCAAACCATTCGGTGTCAGGTTGCTGCTTTCCGAGTAATCCATGGAAACTTGGTTGTCGCAATTGTCAACAGCAAACAAGTTGAACCCTGGTATTAGATTCGTCGGAGCGGTTGAACAGGCATTTTGTAAAGTAGCAGGTATGCTACCCTCCACAACATAATATGAAACTGTTCGCAGTGGTAATGTACCATCCAGGTATCCCCATTCTTGAATCCTAACATCAAAGCTAGTTGGTGTCACATTCCGGACCCGAATTGTTGCAGGGTCGTTTGCAGCCAATTGACCACCAAAAAGCACAACAGGCTTGGTGAATAGCCTTCCAAGGTCCACCGTGACCCAGCTTTGGTTCAAGGTCACCCAACCCACTATGGCTACAAAATCACCGTTGGCGTCCGTAATGGTACCTGGTTTGGCAGCAAGATAAGCCACTGATTCATTGGCATGTATCACCTCTGCATCCAGCGATTTCTCCTCCTCTAAGTACAGATTGATGGAGCTGTTTGTTGGATTTGAAAAACGCACCTGAATTGGATCGCTCTCCAAATTGGTTTGAGTTGAGGCAATAATGGCTGGTTGATTGATAAACGGCGTTGTATAATTCAACGTTTTCATCGTATTGTTGACGTTGGTGAGCAGACCAGATTGAAGTTTGCTCGCATCTGCCACGTTGCCAGATTCCATAGCCATCCAAGCT
>JAHEAS010000444.1:0-929 GCA_024642645.1 Saprospirales bacterium
GGTATCGGCAACACGTAAATATTGAAGTACCGAACTGGGTCCCATTTTATAGCAGGCTTGATAGTAGAGTTGATATTGTTGTTGTTCCAGGTCGTGCCAGTGACAGTCATTTGCTGCCGGTCAATCCCATCGGTTGGCGTGCCATTTGGCTTTTTATTAGCTAGGCAAAACTGGATGTTCGGGAATCCGGCAGCACCCATCCACTGACTGGGGGTATTGTAAAATTGGCTATTCAATGCAGAATAGTCTTCATTGAGAATGTCTATCTGCGCTTGAATTTGGGCCGTAGACAGGTTCTGTCCCTGCCCTATCGGTTCCCCGTTGTGGATAACATGCACCACCACTGAAATAGTCAAGAGCGGCTCTACCATGCTTTTGTCGGGGCTGCTTGCCGATAAATTAGGCACAACATGCTCTATGTAATGTTGCAATTCTTGCGCAAAGGCAGGGTTCGTTTGCCTGAGTTCTTCGTTCATCTCATCAAAAACGCAGACTGGGTAAACAGCAGCAGGAGTCGGTGACATTTCCACCGCTTCAGCTAGCGCCTGTTGCAGTGCAATTTTAGGATGCCCTTCAGGCAATTTTTGAGTCTTCGAAAGATAAGATGGAAAGGTTTGGCCAAAGGCCAAAATTGGCAGCAAGACTGCTAATAGGATTGTAATACGGTTGATGGTCGCTTTCATTCACGGGAATTTTTTACTTGTAAAACAGCCACAAAGTAAGTAAGAATTGAGCAGCTATCAATGTGCCTGCTTGTAAACGGTTTTCATATTCTAAAAAAAGCAAATTTTTGGCCAAAAAGAACATTTGTGGAAAAATCCAGCTTCCTTTCTCCTTTGTCCAGTGCCTTAAAAATAGAGGCCATCCCAACCGACCCCCCTTTTTCAAGTGAGCAATCTACATTTTCTTCTTCTCGTCAGGGGCATTTG
>JAHEAS010000444.1:939-3642 GCA_024642645.1 Saprospirales bacterium
CGGTAAATTCAGCGCAAAAGACTGTGTGCTGTTTCAGCTTAAAAAGATAATTTTGCTCCAACACACCTGAGCGCCCATTTACAGCCAAAACATTATCATGAAAAAAAATCTATTCTATTCCCTTCTTTTATCCTGCTCATTTTCTACCTTTGTTAGCGCACAATCAACACTGTCCCACACGACGATACCCATCGACAGCCGCCTTTTCGAAATCTACAGCGGCGATTATCTTGAGAATTT
Organism: Saprospirales bacterium; assembly: GCA_024642645.1. GTDB lineage: Bacteria > Bacteroidota > Bacteroidia > Chitinophagales > Saprospiraceae > UBA6168. The sequence continues at coordinate 1,180 of JAHEAS010000444.1, forward strand.
GCAGACGGAGAATCCATTTCTTTTGAAGCGCTGGAATTTCTACCTCGACAATTCGTGGTACCTGACCGAGCTTCCCAAAGAAAAGGACATGGCTTCTTACACCACGATTCAAATCGAAGATTTGAGCAAATTCAACATTTTTTTAATTGAAAGAAATTTTGACTTGAAACGCAATTGGGACAAGCAACTGGTCTGTAAAATCGAGAACACAAATCAGGCGCTGGTACTGTTGGCCGGCAAGGAATTTAACGAAAAATTGAACAAGTTTCTGGCCGAATAGCAATAGTATTATTATTGGCCATTGTCTCAAAGATTTTTCAAATCATCCCAAATCTGAGCAAGATTATGAACTTGAAAGCTACCCTACTCTCAACATCTTTTCTGTTTTGTGCCATTTTATCTTTTGGCCAAAACTACCTCATGTCATCGACACTTACCTCCATCACTAAATGCAGTGGTTACTTTATGGACAGTGGCGGTGGCAATGGGAACTATCTTGGCAACCAACATTTTACAACCACCATCTGCCCTGACGGCACCACTGGCACCCATACCCAGCTAGTCTTTGGAACTACAAATTTTGGTGCAGGTGATGAGCTCTGTTTTTTTGATGGGCCAAATACGGCATCTCCTGCTTTGTCCTGTGCCAGCGACTTCACACCAGGTGCTGCTTTTATTATTCAGGCCACTGCCGTTAACACAAGTGGTTGCATCACGGTCACTTTCGATTCCGACGGAAGCGGAGAAGGAGCGGGCTGGAGTGCTAACATCAATTGCATACCATCTTGCCAGACAATCCTTTCGGTACTAGACCATACCAACCCTGCCACCAACCCAGTTGACACAGGCTGGATTGACATCTGCCCTGGCGAGCGGGTGTTTTTCTATGGAAAAGGGGCTTATCCTCAAAATGGTGCAGTGTACAATCACTCGGATTTGACCAGCAATTTTGAATGGGATTTCGGAGATGGTGGAATCACTTACGGACCGACGGTTTCTCACATTTTCGACGAACCAGGTGGCTATGTTGTGCAGCTCGAAATCACTGACCAATTAGGTTGCAAAAACACCAATTTTGTTAGCCAAAGGATCAGGGTGGCACCTAGGCCCTATTTCATGCTTGGCGCATGGCCATCGGAAATTTGTGCAGGAGATACCGTGACACTCAACGACATGGTGAACGCCATGGACCCAAACCATACTGTTTCTGTTTTACCAAACGAAGGCTCCTTTCAAACGGCAGGTATCCGCTCAGACTCGCTGCCACTTCCCGATGGCGATGGTTCTTGCTATGTGACCAATATTTCCTTCACCAGTTTTTCACCAGGTCAAATTTTGACCAATATTTCAGACCTAATTGGCATTTACGTGACCATGGAGCATTCCTGGATGCGGGATTTGGAAATTACATTGACTTGCCCAAATGGGCAATCTGCTATATTGCACAACCACCCTGGCCAGACTGGTGGGGAGATTTTCTTAGGTATTCCCAATGAGGCAGATGAAGGGTTTCCTGTCCCAATCCCTGGCACAGGTTACGATTACGGCTGGTCAACCACACCGGATTTCAACCAAACCTGGATTCAATATGCCAACACTCACCCAAATGCTGGAACGTTGCCGGAAGGCACCTACAATTCCTTTCAACCATTAACCAACTTCCTCGGCTGTCCGCTTAATGGCGACTGGGAAATCGAAGTTTGTGACCACTGGGGAATTGACAATGGCTATATTTTCTCGTGGGGCATTGAATTTGATCCTTCGCTTTACCCAAGCGTGGAAACATTTTCTCCAACCATAACAACTTGGGGCTGGAATAATCACCCATCCATTTTGTATTCTACTGTTGATTCATTGGTGGGTTCTCCAGTAAATGCAGGCGAAGTAGCCTATACTTTTACCGTAAATGATGCCTTTGGTTGTTCATGGGATACCACGGTAAACTTGCAGGTGCTTCCAGAGACCCACCCGCTTTGCCACGCATGTGAGGACATTTTGCTGCCAGCACCTGATACCGTTGTTTGTGTGGGAGAACCAGTTACAATAAATGTTTCCTCACCGATGGCCACCACTCAAAATGTGACTTTCGAATCTTATGACGACTATCCTTTAGGTGCAAGCAACCACCCGGTTGCGAACCCTTACAATTCAGTCATTGCAATAAATTCTATCACCCCTGGTACCATTACAAATGCTACAACCGATATTATTTCCGTTTGCATCGACATATCAACAGACTTCGATGCAGACCTCCAAATATTTCTGAAGTCCCCCAACAACCAACTGCTCATGTTGTCCACCAATAATGGTGGAAGTGGAGACAATTATACTCAAACGTGTTTTACACCGACTGCTGTAACTCCTATCACTTCTGGTGCAGCTCCATTTACAGGTAATTTTCAACCGGAAGGGTCATGGTCTGTGCTGAATGGCGTCCCTGTCAATGGCAACTGGACATTACGA
>JAHEAS010000444.1:3652-4024 GCA_024642645.1 Saprospirales bacterium
GCTTTTGGGTTGAATGCAATGGGCAGGGTGAATTGGTGGAGCATCACTTTCCGCTCTCAAAACAATGTAACTTACACTTGGACGCCAGCTGGAGGACTTTCATGTAACAACTGCCCTAGCCCAATCGCCACACCCATGGCGAATACTAACTACATCGTCACAGCATCAGATGGATATGGTTGTATCAAAAAAGATACGGTCAACATAACAGTATTAAGTAGTTTCAATGCTCCAACGGTAACACTCTCGCAAAACACCAACGGGGAAATCATTGCGAATTGGAATGACGTCAATCCTGGTTCATCTTATGAGGTCAATGTGAACAATAGCGGATGGGTTCAAGCCAACAATGGTGACCTCTCCCATATTGTA
>JAHEAS010000445.1 GCA_024642645.1 Saprospirales bacterium
CCTGGTCCGAAGATGACCACTTCGTCAGCATCCCGCACATTCTCGATGATTTCTGTGAAATAATTTTTCTCCTCATTGCGCCGGCGATTTTCAAAAGTCTTCTCAGATACGCAGACCATGAGGCCGCCCGCTTTTCCACGGTTTGGTAAGCCACCCCTCGCTTTGGAGGTGTCCACGTCAGAATCTATTTTCCGGAACTGCTTTAGCTCACCGTCCAGCAGTTCGATGAAATTGGCTTCCTTGTAATCGAGCCAAATACCTGTTTGCTTTTTCATGACTAATTGATTTTGATGAAAAACAAAGCTACCCAGCGGCTTTACCAAAGGCAATGAGCCTAATTAAGGCATTGAATGACTTTTGTCAGGGTGACAAAACAGCCGTTAGAAGATGGGATTGGATTTAAAAAAAGAGTGGTTATTCATCTATCCTCGTTAGAGAATTCTTGTAAACATCCTTCAATCGGAGGGTGTCGCCTTGCTCGTTTATTACCTCCAGGTCATACCTGATGACGACCTTGGTGCCGAGCGGAGCGTAATAGTAAATGCGCCAAGCATCGGCCTCCTTCGTGCCGATGCAGCCGTTGGAATAAGCCTTTCCCACCGATTTTGGGTTGGAAGTTGGGTGTATCATCTGTCCTGTGCGCCGACCGTTCAGCTTCGGTTCTATCCACGGGATGAGTGGCATCCTAGTCTTTTTGTTGTCGTCCCGTTTGGTGATGTTGAACATGCGGCCATCCACGGGGTCCCGGAAAAACGGGTCTTTGGAAATGCGGTCAATGGTGCCCTTGCCAGTCCTCGTGCGCAGGTCGGTCACTCGGTCGGTGGCAAAGAGGTATCGCTTTCGGTTTTGCCCGACCCGCACAGGGAAAGTGTAGATAGTGTCTCCATCCTCCACGATGCGCAGCTTGAACTCAGGGATATTGATGTCCAGCACCGTGTTTTCCATCTTGCGCAGCAGCTCCCGAGCCTTGATTTCATTCGGAATAAGAAATGTGTCGCCCTCATGCATTACTACCAGTAGGCGGTTGTCGTAGTTGAAAACGCCCTTTTCCTTGAGGCGGTAGTAGTCCGTGTTTTCGAGGCTGTCAATAAGCCACGGGTTAGCTCGTACCATCAGGTACTCGGACACGGGATAGGGCGCCAGCGTGTCGTATTTCACCACAAGCGAATCTAAAAAATCGAACAAGCAACCGATGGTGACGTCGTAAGGTATTACAACCGTATCGAATGGCAGTGGTGGTGGTGGTGGAAGGGTGTCCTGTGTGATAGGTGGAGATGTTGCTTCAATTTGGACTGGCACCTCTGCCTTGTTTTGGCAAGAAAATAGAGCAGTCAACAGTAAGGCGATTGCCCAAAACGCAAAGTTGTTTTGAGGTGTATTTTTCATGATTCACGCTGTAAAAACTGCCGGGCAGCTTTGTTTTGCCGCCCGGCAATTTAGTTCCAAACTGGGCCTACCTTACTACCACAAATCGCTTGCCCACGGCCCTCCTACCGGGCTGTTGGGCAAATAGGTAGTATAGGCCATCCCTAAAGTCAGACACGTCTATGCTGTACGGAAACTGTGCATCCGGGCCGATTTTCTGTGTCCAGACCACCCGCCCGTAGGCGTCGTTGATGTTCCACTGCATTTCCCCGCTCGATGCCTCCTTCACTTGTATAAAGACCTCCGAGGTGGCCGGGTTTGGGAAGATGGTGTAGTCAATTGGATGGTTGTAGAAAACAATCCGAACTGGGCTAAATACTTCATCACCATTCTCCAGTAGCACTAGCATCCGGTAGTAGTTGAACCCATTGTTGGGCTGTGGGTCCACGATTTGCAGCACCTGTGAGTTGTCAGCTGTGGCCTTGCCAGGCAAGGTTTTCAGCGCTTCGTAATCTTTGCCGTCCAATGATTTTTCCACGGCAATCTGAACCACCGGCTCCGCAAAATGATAGGCGCCGGAGAGGTTCACCCAAGTCTTTTCAGGTTCTGCCTCAAAATAAAGGTTGGTGGCTCGGTTGTCTAAATCTGAGCCATTGAGGTTGTCGCTGATAAAAACGGTGAACTCCTCTACTTCCCCAAATGGCAGCTCTTCACAAGGCGAAGCAGCCGTGTAGCGCTTCATGCTCACACGCATTCGGGTGGGTCCCGTCATTGCATTTGGGAATGGGCCAACTTTTCCACTGATAGACTGTGTAGCGTTTGCTCCATCCGGTGGGAGGTTGGAGGCATTGCCCTCAAACAAACGTTCCGAAGGCTCAAAGACTCCGTTGTGGTTGAAGTCAACCCACGACATCCAATATTCTGGGTAAACATAGTAGCTGTACGAACCCGTAAACTTGACCGAGTTGTCGCTGCTGTTTTTGTGGAGGGTAAACGTCGTGCCAGTGAAATCGGAGTAAGTGCTTTTGCCAGAAGTCACTTCTAGGTCGTTGACCTTAATTGACGAAATCCACTCATGCCAAGGGAAGGCACTGACGGATGGGCAGTAGCTACCACCACCGCCACCTGTGCCAAGTACGGTAAATTGATAGGAAAACAGGTTGTCAAATTCGTTTATTTCTGCCACCTGGTTATCCTTGTCCACCACCATGAAAATATAGTAAGTGCCCGGCTGAGCCCAACCCGGTACGGCCACATTTACCGGTATGACCGGGGTGACGCCTACTGGCGTGTTGCTCAACGTTGCGGAGCCAATCAGCTCGTCGTCTGGCCCAATTGCATTGTCGTAGGAAAAATACCAGCCGACAGAATAGGTGCCAGAAACGGCCACCGCACCATTGTTCAAGATGGCAAACTCACCAGCCAAGGTCTCGCCCGCCTCGCCAGTGGCTGGTACGCCAGCGTACGATGGGAACAAGTTGGGGAGGTCGGTCACAGCAGGCTGGATTTCCACAGTGTAGTCTTCCACCTCGCCGTATGGCAAGGTTTCACATGGCGTTGGCCAAGCATTGCGCTTCATGCTCACCCGCATCCGGGTCGTGCCGACGAGGGTATTGGATGGGATGGCCAACGTCTGCGTAACGGAGGCATTGGTCGTGCCATTGCCAGGGCGCTGGAGTATGGCCTGGAGCACCGTTTCATCGTTCTCAAAGACCCCATTTTGGTTAAGGTCCACCCAGACTTTCCAGTATTCATCGAAGGTGAAATAGCTGTACGCCGTCGTCAAGATGCTGCTGTACTGTAAGCCTTGTTTCAAGTGAACGGTTTTGTTCGTAAAATTGGAATAATTGCTCTTGCCGGAAGGGTTGTCGAGGTCGTTGATTTTCACCCGACCGATCCAGTCCTCCCATGGGAAGTTGGAAGTGCTGACGCAATAGCTGCTTGGCTGACCGCCCGATGTGATGGTCAGTATTGGGCCGACAAGACTGTTGTTCAGGTAGTTCGTTTCACAGTAGGCGTTTGCTTTCAAAAGCAGGTAGTAGGTGCTTGGCACAACGGTTCCAGCTATTTGCCCCGACACATTGAGCGTAGCGTTGCCTGCGGCAAATTGGCTATAGTTCACCGTTTGCGAAGCGAAAGCAATGTCATTGCCAAAAACATTGTCCGTAGATAGCACAACGTCCACCGTTAGGCTGCCTGTCAGTTCATTCAATGGGAAGATGGCCAAGTCTTTCACCTTCACCGAGAAGCTGAGGCTACCACCGGTAGGCACATTGGTTGGAGCGCCGGTCAGGTTTTGTAGCACAAAATCGGGTGCGCCAATATTCTGAGGCCCTGAGTTGAAAATGTTGTTCGTTTCGTCCGACTCATCCACCACGTTGTTGGCATCCACTTTTACTAGCACATAATAAACGCCCGATGGTGTTGAGGCTGGTACATCGTTGGTGATGTTCAGCCCGGCCACGGCGTCGGCGCCGATGCCAGCATAGTTAAAAGTTTGCCAGAGGATGTCGCCAGCGCCGATGGTCTGGTCTTTCGACAGCCAAGCTTTAGCTGTGAAAGGGGTAGTGACTGCTAATTGAGAGGGGTTACGAACCAAGCCGCCAAGGTATCCAAAGGGGCTACCGGGCGCTGTGTAGCAATAGTTAGTCCCC
>JAHEAS010000446.1 GCA_024642645.1 Saprospirales bacterium
ATTCATTTTGCTTTCAATGGAACTAGTAGGTCCTTCGGGGTGCCGCCAATCTGCTCCAAGCGTCCAATGCCACCAGCGGCTGGGGTCATTAAGTGGCACGGGCTGTTCTGTTTTTTTGAAAACCAAAGCACCAGGCTGTAAGATGCTATCAGGTGGCTTGGTGGTATCGGGTGGAAGTTCCATTTTCAGTTCCTCCCAGATTACTGGGCGTTCGGCCACTGTCACGTACCCAGTTGCCCTCACGAATTGCTCGAACTGAGCATTGGTTACCTCTGTTTCGTCCATCCAGAATGAGCTAATTTTTACCTTGTGCTTGGGGAATTCATTTTGGTTGGCCTGTTCATTGTCGCCCCCCATGTCCAGGATGCCACCGGGGATGAGTAGCATGCCATCTTTTTTCTCCAGTTTTGCCACTTGAACTTCGCTGGGTGCTGCTTCAATTGCACTTGGCTTCGACTTTTCATTCTTGCAGGCTGAGAGGAAAATAAGGCTGGCCAATACTACCCACGTTGTTTTAAAAACACCCATGCTTTTCTTGTTTTTTATTGGAGCCAAAATAGAGAATATTTGGACCATGGTGAAAGTATCAAGTGTTGCAACGGCCATAGAACCCGTACAGAACATCATTTCAAAAGAATTTTTTACTGCACCAGGTATTATTATTCGGTGGAAACAGGCATGGATTGAGAACTGCAATGCTTATCAACGAGTGTCGATGGAGGTAAAATGGTTTGATGATGCACAAGAGTTGAGGATTATGTTACATTTGTTTGGATTCTGCACCGCACGGGAGTTTTAAATCTTAGGATTGCAGATTCCATCAAGAAGGACGGTTTTTTATGCAACCTTCACTCTCCACAACAACAAATCAATGAAAGATGTCTGAAAACAATTCACAGAAAAAGACCACGAACTTAGACCCCTTTACCTCCCAGCCCGAAGTGCAAGCCTGCATAAAGCAACTACGGGAAAAATTCAACGACCAAAACCCCTTGATGGTGTCCGATGTCCTGGATGCGGCGGGTAACCAGTACGTCAATCTTGTTCAGAAAGGTGGCGGTGTGTTGGGTGTGGCACTGGTCGGTTACACTTATGTCTTGGAAGAAATGGGGATTCGTTTTATGCGATTGGCCGGCACAAGCGCAGGTGCAATCAACACAGCCTTGATGACGGTGGCAGGTAGGAAAGAGGAGGCAAAATCGAAGCGAATCATCGAGATAATGAACAGCCTCAACTTCTTTTCCCTTGTTGACGGCCATCCTGCGGCCCGGATGTTGATTAAGAACCTGATTACCCACCAAAACTATTCAGCCAAGCTAAAAAGGAACCTTCTCATCGTAGTTTTTTTGGTGCTGTTGCTTTTCATTGCCGACTTTGCATTCTTAGGGCTGGAGGAAAATCACCAGCAATTGGCACCCATTACCCATCTTTTATTTGTGCTGACTGGCTTTGCTTTACTGCTATTGGGCACTTTCCTGTTTTATGTCACTCGCATGTTTAGGCGGTTAAAAAACGCTGGCTTTGGCATCAACCCCGGTGATTATTTCTATGATTGGCTGAAAGAAACCTTTAAGAAAAACGGGGTGGAATCCGTGACTCAACTAATAGCAAAAGCAGCGCAGCCAATTCCAGGTCTTCATTTGAGGCCAACTGCCGACCCGACACTCACCACAGCAGGCCTTGTGGGCGATGTCAATTTTATCACGTCGGAATTGGTGACCAAGAACAAGATATTGTTTCCAAAAATGTGCAACCTCTTTCGGTTGGAAAATGACATTGACAGCCTCTCACCCGCCGGGTTTGTTCGGGCTTCTATGGCAATTCCATTATTTTTTGAGTCTTATTTTATCAGTAAGATTCCACACGAAGAAGAGGAAGTAAAAAATGCCTGGAAAAAAACTTTCAGCGAAGATTCAGTGCCACCACGGGCTGCCCGCTTTGTAGATGGCGGCTTACTTTCCAACTTTCCGATTAGCCTGTTTTTTAATCCAAACATCACTATTCCCCGACTGCCCACATTTGGCATCAACCTCGACGACTCAGCACCGGAAGACCATGCGAACGATACCGTAGCTTGGAGCTTTTTAGGTTATTTCGGTCGTATGTTGGCTACGCTTCGGGGCTTTTACGACAAGGACTTTTTGGTGCAAAACAAAGTGTATAACCGTGGCATCGGTACTATCTCGTTGGTGGAGTTCAACTGGTTAAATTTTTTCTTAACTGAAGAGGACAAGAAAACCATGTTTGCGAGGGGTGCAAAAGCGGCTGCCGATTTTTTAAATGAATTCAATTGGGAAGAATACAAACAAAAGCAGAAAGACATGCGATTGGAAATGAAACAGGGATCTAAATAATTGAATCGGCCACCTGTTCATAACAATTTACCAATCTCATTTTCAACCTTAAAATTAAGCACATGAAATTCATTATAGATATACCGAACACTTTATTATGGTTTTGCATCGCATCGGGCGTTGCTTTTATATTGACAATATTGATGGAGAGGTTCGGCAAAAACCTGCGAACTCGAATAGGCACTTTTCGTGAATTTGGCATCTTGGACTTGGAATTTCCTTCCAATTGCAAGGAAATACCAAGCATCATCAACGGCATAAAAAAGCTACCAGAGGCAGCCCAGCAAACCCGTGTCCGAAAGTCTCTTTTGAGTATTCTATACCTCGACTTTATGTTCATGCCCGCTATCTATGGTGCTTTATTCCTCATTTGTATGTTGGTGGCAGTCAAGTCACATGACTTCCCAAAAGAGCAGTATTTCTTTGCAGGACTGGCATGGGCACAGCTGTTCGCTTGGTGCTTTGATATATTTGAGAATATCTGTCTGCTATGGTGCTTGCGCAAAAAAGACCTAGGTGCTGATTTGCCGCAGCGCCTCCACCACGCCTATGTCATTATAGTATGGTCCAAATGGGCCATTGCCCTTATCGGTGGCATTAGCGCCTTTATGATGTTGATATATTACTGGTTAAAAGGAGATTATAACTCAGCTTCCTTGAATTGGTTGGGAATATATATAGGGGCGGTACTACTTTTTTTATTGATTCGACATATGGCACAATCGAAGAAGAAAAAAGTAAGTATGGGGTAATAATTGGAGTTAGGTAATATCGCATTCATTTCCATGCTGGGTTTATTGCTTTGGCGAAAATATGGTTAAGGTTATGGATTGCCCTTGCGGCATTTGGCACCTCGTGGTTGACGAAAGGGGAGATAGTATTTCCTGATAAATAACGCTTGTCCTGATTTTTCTGGAACTGTTGTCGCCCCGCTATGTGCCGCTTTGTCATCCCGCCCTCGTCCACACCTCGGTTGTCGTTCGTTTTTACCGCATACGCAGACAGGTCTCCTTCAGGGATGACAAGGGTGCTGCGTTGCTTTTAATGGCTCTTCGGAAATATTAGAAGGAAGATGAATTTGACAGTTTTGCGAAAAATTATTGTTTTAGGTTCCCCTTTAGGGGACATGGGCAATCACCGCCGCCACTTTTCTGTTAGCAGTTCCCCAATCTCTCCCACCACTTCAAGCCCAGCATTTCGGCCCGTGCTATCGAAAACCAGTACCTCCCGGTCATAGAATCGCACATGTAACGTCCCCTGCATGCTCTCGTTTACCTTGCCCTTCATTTCGCCCGTGAGCGGAGAAAGGAGCACAGCCCCCGGTGCTTGCAGCGCTGTGATTTCCAAGCGGTAGCGGCAGTCACGAAAGGAAAGGCGAACCTCCTGCTTACCGAGAGCGGCCTTCATGCTGGCCCCGGTATAAGTGGCGAAACGGTATAACTTATCGCCCCATTGAAAGCCGACGATATAGCCAATGAAATAGCTGCGCAACCATGGGATATGTGCCACTGAAGCAAACACGCTTGTTTTTTCGGCTTGCGTAAAATGGCTGGCTTGCATCCAGATATACGAACGGGGAAAGGACGTGCCCCAGTCCTTTTCCAAATACCCGATGCCGCCGCTGAAGTCCACCTGCTGACCATGCACTGCAAGC
>JAHEAS010000447.1 GCA_024642645.1 Saprospirales bacterium
CGTTCGATGCCATTAACATGCAGTTTGGCCTGAAAGAACAGGAAGTCATCGAACTCATGCGGCGTGAGATGAAACCCTCCAGCTTTCGGATGTGGCGGAAACGGGTGCAGGGCCGTGCTACGAAACATGTTGCGAAGCGGGACTTTGCCGAAGGCAGGCATAAATGCGATCGGCAGCGGGCGATTTCCTATAATAAAATCAGCAAGCGCTAAATCCAAATCAGCCCTTCTTTTTCATTTCCAAAACTAACCGCCTCGCCCCGACCATGACGCCAACCCGTCAACCAAGCCAGCGCTGCATCAACTTGGTGCCAATTTTCAGGTTGTTTCGCAAAAGGGTGGGGCAGCTTTTCCACCAAATGCTTTAAAAAAGCTGGCAGGTCTTTTTTGTAAAAAACATCCCTTCCAAACAGCGTCCTTACCAATTGCGCTGGATAGATTTCATAAAACGCCGTTGCGGTAAAGCCAGCGCTAATTTGCATCGCCCGTGCCGTCAGCCCGCCAAGGAACATGGGCGACATGGCGCCTAGCAATTGGTCGCATTGGCGGTAATGGAAGTTTTCACCTGCCCCAAAATAAACGCCGGGCAAGCTTAATGGTGCATCCATGAACACGGCGTTGGGTTTTTGCTCCACAATAATTTGGCGCAGCCAGGCATCGGCGTCCTGCTTTTTGGCGCTCTGCAAGAGATTTAACTCGCCGTTTTTTTCAAAACAAACGACGGTCGTGCCAGCGAGTTTTGCGCCGTAGTCAACTGCGATGTATTTGGGTAGCATGAGTGTTTTTTAAAAATGCCTCCTTTGCCCCGAAAACTCCATCGCCTCGCCCTTCCCGAACCCATAGCTGAAACCGAAGGTCACGAATCGGCCCCGCTTGTTCCAGTTGTAGAGGTAAAAACCGGGTTGGTTGGTTTGGCGTTCTTCGATCCGGGAGGCGAACACGTCCCGGATGCTGAAATTGAGGACAGCCTTGCCTTTCAGGATTTTTTTGCGGAGGCCCAGGTCGGCAAAAAGATTGTCGGAAAATTCACTTTGCACGCTTTTATACTTCGATTGGTATTGGCCCGTGATTTCAAAATCAAAATCTGCGGGTAGTTTGACTTTTGTAGTCAGTTTCGATGACCATTGGTCCGCAGAAAAATCGAAGGAAGTCGCTTCCAGCGTGCCTTGCCGATTGAAATAATTGTAGTTGAAATCGCCATTGAAGGACAGCCATTTGGCGGCTTCGTATTTGCCGTTCAATTCGATGCCCGTCGCTCTGTTGGTGCCGATATTCAGTGGTTTGTAGGTGTTCACGTTGTTTTCAAAAGTGGAAATCCGCTCGACCACATCCGTTGTGTATCGGTGGTAAACACTGAAGTTCAGCGAGGTTTTTCCGAGAATATAGATGCTGGATATTTCGTAAGAATCCGTGAGTTCCGGCAGCAAATCGGGGTTTCCAGTACGCACGCTGAAGTTGTTGCGGATGTTGAAAAATGGGTTCAAATCCCACAGCCTTGGCCTGAAAATCCGCCGGGAATAGCCTGCTTGGACGGACACTTTTTCCGATATTTTATAGGAAGTATGCAGGGTCGGGAAAAAGTTGTTAAAGTTCCGTTTGTTCGATTGGTTGGTATTTACGAGCAGGGTGCTCAAGTCGGTGTTTTCAAGGCGTAGGCCCAGCTTCAGGCCCCATTTATCCCCCTCGTAAGCACCTGTTCCGTAAACGCCCAGGACATTTTGGTGGTATTCAAAAACATTGGTCAGGTTGTCGTTTTGCAGCCACTGGCCATTGTCCCAATCGCTCACCGCAAAGTCGTTGCTGACGTCATTGAGGACGTATTGCGCCCCGGTTTCCAGCGTCCATTTTTCGGCAAAAGGATGTGTGTAGTCGAGTTGTAGGGTGTGTTTTCCCTCCTGAAACTTGGTGCGGGTCTGCTGGTTGCTGGTCGCTGCGTCGCCGGTGATGTTGATATTTTCAAACTCCGAAGATTGGTCTTTTCCAAAAAAACTACCCACGGCACTGAACAAGAGGGTGTGTTCTTTGCTGTCCGTAAAATCCTTTTTGTATTGCAGTTCGTACTGGTATTTCGGGTTGGTGGCCTGCGTTGATTCCTGGCGGTACCATTCGGAAATGGGCGCTCCCGTTGCACTGGGAATGCTGAAATTGTAGCGGGAGGGCTGGTCTTCCACCTCGTAGGTGAAATTCCCGGATAGCGTCACGACGTTCAGGGGGTTGATGTGGTAATCCGTGCCTAAAATAAAGGTGTAAAAAGCCTCGTTGCGGTATTCCGTCCCGTTGCTCAAAATCGTGTTTCCATTCACCAAATCTTGGTTGATGTTCCGGCCCTGTTGTGGCAGTTCCCGGTAGCCAGCACCGAGTTGGCTGAACAGGTTGAACTTGTCCGTGCGGCGGTTGAGGCTCAAGCCCACACTGTGGTTGTGCGGGATGCCTGTGTTCAAACTGACCGACCCATTGAGGCCTTTCCGGTTCTCTTTTTTTATCACAATATTGATAATGCCTGACGTGCCTTCTGCATCGTATTTGGCGGATGGGTTGGTGATGACCTCTATTTTTTCAATCATATCAGCGGTGATGGTACCCAGCGCATTCGAGCGCTCATCCGCCAGCACGGAAGGCTTACCATTGATGAGGATTTGAACCCCGGTACTGCCCCGTAGGCTGATTTGTCCCTCAATATTCACGTTGACGGACGGCACGTTGTTCAATACTTCGAGGGCGCTGGCTCCTGTGCTGCTCAAGTCTTTTCCGACGTTGAAAACTCGTTTGTCCAGCTTGAATTCTGTAGAGGATTTTTCGGCACGAACGACCACTTCGTCCAGCATTTCGCTATTTTCTGAAAGTGAAATGGTGCCCAAATTCACTTTGCCATTTACTATCGAAATGTCCTTGATAGTTTGCGTAGCAAAACCGATGAAGCTGATTTCCACATAAAAATCTTGCGCCTCGGTTTCCACATTGAAGGTGCCGCCTGTCTCCGTGGTGACGCCTGTGATAGCTTTTCCGGTTTGTTGGTCGGCTACCATCACCGTGGCAAATTCCACGGGTCGCTGGCTCAGGCTTTCCACGACTTTGCCAGTAATTTCAACCTTGTTTTTTTGGGCAAAAAGGCTGTTTGCAAATACGGTCAAAAGAATAAACAGTAAATAAGTAAGAAGTTTAAATTTCATAATTGGGTATTGTTATGCCACAAAGGAGCAGGGCTGCGTAAATTTTTTTAAATGAATTCCATGAAGACGGTAATTATATCAACGAACAACAGCAGCCAGCTTTTATTTGAGCCAAAAATCAGATTTGCTAAGCCTAACAAATGGTTCTTTTTGTAGTTTTACGATTAACCGATAATCTTAAACAAAAACAAGGGAGCATGAAGAAAATCAACAAAGCAGACATCAAGCAGGAAGTATTTGACCTCTACGACGACTACGCACACAACCGCCTCGACCGGCGGCAGTTTATGAATAAATTATCCGCATTCGCCGTCGGTGGACTGACCGTTCCGGCGCTGCTGAGTACCGTGATGCCGAACTACGAGGACAATATCCAAATCCCATCAAACGACCCTCGGTTGACTTCGGAATTCATTGAATACGATTCGCCGAAAGGTGGTGGAAAAATCAAAGGACTGCTCTCCCGTCCGGTCGGGAACAAGGCGAAACTGCCCGGCATCGTGGTCGTCCATGAAAACCGGGGCTTGAACCCGCACATCGAGGACGTGGCACGGCGGGCTGCATTCGAAGGCTTTATTTCCCTTGCTCCAGATGCCCTAACGCCGCTCGGTGGCTATCCCGGCACTGATGATGAAGGCCGGGAAATGCAAGGAAAACGTGACAGAGAAGAGATGTTGCAGGATTTTATCGCCGCTTTTGAAACGCTAAAAGCACATCCGGAATGCAGTGGAAAAGTTGGAGTGGTCGGTTTCTGCTTTGGCGGCTGGGTGTCCAACATGATGGCCGTGCGGGTGCCCGATTTGATGGCGGCTGTCCCATTTTATGGTAGTCAGCCCG
>JAHEAS010000448.1:0-3149 GCA_024642645.1 Saprospirales bacterium
CATTTTCAAACGACTGATATTGGTAATGGTAGCCAATTGCATGGCTGGTGCAATGAGAGAGCCTTTTTCCACCATTTTATTTGTAACCACCCCCGAAATGGGGGCCTTTACATAGCTCATGGAAATTTGTTTTTCCGAAGCTTTTATTTGTTGTTTCAGGTTTGCGATTCCCAGCTTGGCATCGTCAATCTGCTGCTGCGTGACACCTCCTTCGCCCAAGAGTTTTTGCAAGCGGGCAAGGTCATTCTCAGCTTTGGCAAGGTTGGTCTTGGTGGTTTCCAGCTGGATTTTCTGCAAGTCGTTGTCGACAGAGAGTAGGGTAGCACCAGCCTGCACCGTTGAGCCATTTTGGATATTCAGGGTAATAATCTTCCCAGCTGTTTCGCTCATGACTGCCACCTGCTGATACGGTGCAAAATTGCCTACCACATTGAATTCGCCAGACATTGTGGCCATTTCAACTTTGCCTGTAACTACTGGAATCACGGTGTTGCGTTCTTGGGTGAGCTTGGCGTCTGTTTCCAATTTGGCTTTGTTCTGGCCAAGTTTTGTGTAGGCAAAATAGCCGAGGCCACCTAATACTATGGTCCAGATTACGAGTTTTATGATTCGTTTCATTTTTATAAAATGTTGATTGTGAGTTGTGTAATTTATTATTTCAAAATGCCAATTACTGCTCTATCATTCTCAACAATAGGCCGTTGGCGCTAAGGATTTCAATTTCGGCAAGCGTTATTTGAGCCAGCGTTGTTATGTAATTGGATTGCGTTTGACGCAACGAAGTCTCGGCGTCCAGCAATTCGGTGATCGGTGCCAGCCCTTCTTTATAACGGCTTTGTGCGACCCTGTAAACCTCCTCAGCTACTTTCTGAATTTCCACGATGCTCTTTAGTGTATTTTGGTTGACCGTCAAGGAGGTAACAGCCGCCTCGTGGTTGAGTTGGAAACCTAGTTTTGCAAGGTTGTAATCTTGGCTAGTCTGCTGGATATTGAGTTGTGCAGTCTGTACCTTGCTTTTTTTGAAAAAACCATCAAAAATAGGTATGCTTAATTGCAGTCCAATCTGCGAAAAGTCTGTCCAGAAGTTGCCGTTTGAGATTTCATTCAATTTATTGCTTTGCCACAAATAGTTGTAAGAACCAAAAAACGAGAGGGTAGGGAAGTAGCCTGCTTTCCAACGCTCGACGTCAAGTTGGTAAAGCTCTTGCTGCTTTTTCAGGAGGAGCAAATCTGGTTTTAAAGAATAGCCCGGTTGTGCAATGGCAGAGTTTACTTCATCAAACATTGTTTCTGAAATGGTATCCGTAAGGACGATATCCGTTTCCAGTGGCATAGCCATAGAAAATTTCAATGCCTGCTCTGCTTGCTTGATTTGAAGGTCAAGGTTGTTTATTTGAGTTTCGAGGTTTGACTCCTGTACCCGCAGTCTGTCAACGTCAATCTTTTTCCCAAAACCGTTTTCATATTGTTTTTGGGTAACCGTGAGTAAGCCTTTGATTTGTCCAATGTTAGCGTCAAGGATGCCCCGCTGGGTGCGGCTTAACTGTATTTGAAAATAAAGCTTGGCTACATCGGCTACTACCTGGTCCTTGTTTTTGTCAAGTACCAATTTATAGAAATCTGTAACTTCCCTACTTGCCCGAATACCCAATAGCCAAGTCTTATCAAAGATTTTTTGATTGAGTTGAAGGCCAGCAGATGCATTCCACGTGGTGCCAAACTGCACCTTCGCAAATTCTCCAGCTTGGCCACCAAAGAACTCAGCGGGAACAAAGCTTGTTTGGACTGCCAAGTTATCCGTTAGGTTAAGTCCGGCGCTAAGTTGAGGAAGGCCATTGCTCAACGATTCCCGCACCAGTTCTTCGCCTTTTGCAATGTCAATCTTTGCCTTTTGGACGCTAGCATGGTGTTCCACGGAATACTTCATGGCCGTTTTCAGGTCAATCGGTTGTTGCGCTTGGAGCGAAGAGAAAAGGAATGGCAGGGCGAATGCCAGTAATTTCAGGTGATTCAATTCATTCTTCATTTAGTTCACAAATTTGATTTTCAAAACTGGCGGCAGCAGCAAATCCGTTCGATAATGTGTTGCGCTAGTATTTTATTTCTGTGTTGTATTTTTTCCAAAGTTTCATACCTTTTGGGGTTGCGATGGCGTGGATATGGTAATTGTGTAGTTCCCAAATCATTTCCTTCCTCGAAAAACTGGAATTAGGGCTGGCAATTTCATCCACAATCATGTAGGTCGCCTTGGCGTAAATTTTGGCAATCACCTCAGCATTGACATCTTCACGGTAATTCCCTTCGGTAATGCCTTTTTTGATGTTCCGAACTACGCTGTTGATAATGTGCTCATCTTGCTTTTTCATCAACGTTTCCCAAGTCTTGTAATAGTATTTCTGCAGGTCAAACAAGGTACTTGGCGATACGTCCTCAATGGTAGAAGCTAAGAAAACACCGATTCTAATCATTTCATCAAGGGCATCTTTTGCACCTTGTATTATCTCCTCCGTACATAATTGCTCCCTTTCTACATGTGTATCTATCACAGCCTCGACCAGACTGTCTTTGTTGTCAAAATGCTGGTACAACGTCTTTTTGGAGATGCCAAGTTCCTTCGATACATCGTCCATGGTGACACTCTTGATGCCTACCCGCATAAAAAGTTGTTCAGAGCGAGTGATTATTTCTTCCTTGAAACCCATTTAGTTTACTGCTGTTTCTGGTTTTATACTCAATGATTCACGGAAACATAGGAAACTTTGAATGGTTCAATAGTTTCCAAAATATTTTTCAACAAAATAAAAAAAAGCCAGCTGCATATGCAGGCTGGCTTTTTTTTGTTCAAAATTTTCATGGTTTAGGAGGCTCCCAGAGCTCAATTTTATGTCCCTCTGGGTCAAGTATCCATCCGAATTTTCCAAATTCAGATTCATCGATGTCCCCCAAGACAGTGACTCCCTCTTCACGGAGTTTGACAAGAAGAGCAGTCAAGTCTTCCACTTGGTAGTTCACCATGAAATCGTGCTGACTTGGCTCAAAATAATTGGTATCCGTCTTGAATGGGCTCCAAGCAGTATATGTTTCAACCGATGGGTCATCATGTCGACGCCACGGGAAAGTTGCCCCCCATTCTTCGGCGGGAATGCCTA
>JAHEAS010000448.1:3159-3996 GCA_024642645.1 Saprospirales bacterium
TTTTTGTACCAAGAATTAACCGCAGCTTGGTCTTTACATTTGAAAAAAATGCCGCCGATACCGATTACTCGTTTCATGTGTTATAGTTTTTGATAAAAATTACTGTCAAAACCGTTTAACCGACTCAATAATGTACATCGGTCGGTGCTTGATTTCTTGGTAAATATTAGACAAGTAGATAGACATGATGTACAACATCAGACATGTAATTGCGAAAAATATTGAAGTCAAAACGACTAGGAAGGTCCAACCAGGCACCGCATCATGATGGTCGCCAAACATATCAATGTTTGTCAATTTCACTTTTAAAGCATTGGCAATTACGGTCAACATAAAGCCGATTGAACCCATAAAAATCCATAGCAACAGCGAGCGCAGAAAAGTAGTGAAAGAGGTGATGGCTATCAGCGAGGTGCTAAATTTTTCGCCAAAGCCTGAACCATCGTGCTTAAGTGGCAAATCGACTTCTAGTGCCGTCGTTCGATATCCGACTATTGAATAGATAGCTTTCATGTAGCGCAGGTTTTCACGAAGTCGCAGCAGCGAGTTGAGGGCTCTTCTGGAAATGATACGAGAATCATGCGCCCGGTCGTCCACTTGCAGCGTAGAATAGTTGCGTAATATCCAATAAAAAAGCTTGTAAAAAAGTCTAAAACGCAGGTCCGATTGTCGGGTTTTAGCTCGGAGGTAAACGATGTCGTTGCCCTTGTTGCTCTCCTCAAATAGCGCAGACACAAGGCTTGCCTGTTCATAAAATTCAAACTCAAATATGACGGTATAATCTCCGTTAGAGCGGTCGAGCCCAGCTACGATTGCATGATTTTTATTGACGGGAGA
>JAHEAS010000449.1:0-546 GCA_024642645.1 Saprospirales bacterium
GCGAGCCGTTCTGGGATGGCGTTTTCGACGGCTTGGAGGAAATCGGCGAGTCGTTTTTCGCCGTCGTGGAAACCGGGGATGGTTGGTTGGAGCTTATATGCGTCCAGGTCATCAAGGGCTTTTGCGAAAGCACCGAAAGCCTTGGCGGCCTCGTGGGCTTGCGCCGGGTTTTCCACACATTCGTAGGTCATGGTATTTTCGAAAAATGGAAAAACTCGCCAGTAGTTGCCCGCTTCGTCGAGGTGGAGCCACTGGCCGGAGCGGGTGGGCCGTGGCGAGAGGGTTTGGAGGTCATACGGCTTTGACGAAAGGTGCTGTGCCACAAGGCGGATGTTCTGCATGACGGCCTCGGGCTGCCGGAAGACGTGGTGGTTGAGGCGTTGTAGCAGCCAAGTTTTTTGCTCGCCATATTCTTTGATTTCAAGACGGTAGGTGTCGTTGATATGGCCAGTGCCAAAGGGCGAAAGGTTCACAATTTGCTGATAATCAAAGAATTGCTGAATTATAGATTTCATGCGTAACTAGCTGGTTCACTCAAAACCCGCA
>JAHEAS010000449.1:556-3991 GCA_024642645.1 Saprospirales bacterium
ATTTTAATAACGGTAGGTGCTAACTCAAAACTCGAAACTCATAACTCGAAACTTGTGCCTCACTCCACGGTCACCTCCAAATCTAAATTGATGGTAATGGCATCTTGAACTTTTATCATACCCATCATGGCCACGGGAGGGATGACGCAGAAGTCGGTCATGTTCAATGTTTTAGAGCCAATGAATTGGAATCGGTTGGCGTCATATTTTTTGGCGGAGATGTTCAGCCAGTATTCTTTGCTGTACCCGTTCAGCGTGATTTTGGCGAGGGCTTTCAATCGTACCCAATCTTTCAATTCGGTGAGCCGGTTGCACCTGTCTTGTTCGACTTTCTTCAGCTCGATGGTAATATAGGGGTGTTCATCTGCATGCAGTGCTTTTTGTAAGTCCTTGTTCATCAGTTTGTTGCCACAGTCAAGTGATTTGATACCCAACTTCAAGGTTGCTGCGTGGAAATTTAGACTTAGGCTGCCATCTGTGGCTGGGGTGACCATAAGTGCTTGTCGCTGGAATTCTTCATTGCATCCACATGCGAAGCTGTTGATGTTGGTTTTGCCATCAAGTGTCAGCACGCTTTTTTTGCTGATGATATAGGTTTTTTGGATGCTCGATTTAGAAACTGACATAGCAACTCTTGATTGTGCATAGGTAAAGTTTGAATGGACCATTATGAAAACGGAAAAGAAAGTGGTCAATTTTATAAGCGTTTTCATGTTGCTAAAGTTGAAATGAAGGTAGTCAAGGGTTAATTTAATATCAGGTTTTTCGGTAAGGTATTGCTTTTTATTTGGCTTGCGATCTATGAAAAAGCTCCAATTACACATAGGCAACTGGAGCTTTTTCTAAAGAATCAATATTCGGAGAAGTTGCCTTAGAAGCCTACAACTGCCTCGAAAACTACGCCGTTGAATTTACCTTCGCTAAGAATATCGCTTATTGGATAGTCTTTGTATTCTTGGTTTACATAAGCAAGTTTCGCCAAGATATTTTTGTTCAAGAACCAGCCTGCGCTTAGCTCGTAGCGATTAATCGTTACTGGATTATCGACACCATAGTTGGCACCTTTTGCAGCCAATTCAGCCTTCACGGTGTTGTAACGGCCAGCTACGAAGAAATTGTCTTCCTTGCCAAAACGGTATATCAGGTCAGCTGCCAATTGGGTTGCAGTCCGCATGTCTTTTTCACTGGAAAGCCTACCAGATGCGTTTTCAAAAGTACCGAAGAACTCGACGCCTTTGTATTTCAAGAAGGCATTACCCATGAAAGAAAGCACCTTATCAGAATAGCTTGGGCGCAACCTGCCAGAGTAGAAGTTGGCGCTGGTAGAGGCTGCGGTATTCTCCATGACAAGGTAGTACCTTGAGCCTGCACGGTCACCACCATAAAGGTTATTGGACTTTGAGCTGTTCGTGTAGTAGGTAGAGCCAGTCACACGAATCCTAAGGTCTTCGTTCACCTGTTTATCGTAGCCTAGTTTGCCAATGAAGGCTGGGCTTTTCTTTGAGCTATTGTCCACGTCCTCGGGCTTGAGGTCTGGCAGTTTAACAACGTCGCCCTTGATTTCACCATTTGTCACGGCACCAACGAGTACCAAGCCATTCTTCTGGTAAATCAATTCACCGCCGATTTCCGTGTTGAAGGCGTCAAGAATATAGTTTTCAATAAACGGGTTGTACAATGCTGCGCCGTTGTCGCTCCTGCGATAGTGAGCGTCACCGTAATTCACCTCGTAGTGGCCAACTTTGATGGTCAGGTTGTCCATTATGTTGTCAATACTTTCGTTGTTGAAGAACGGCAGCTTGTCAAACTGGATGTATCCACCTTTCACGTAAGCCTCTTGGTGGTGGCGAGCTGAGAGGTAAGTGATAACGTTCACTCGTATTCCCTCTCCCAATTGTGCGTCAAGGTTCAAGTTGGCAGTGGCGAGGTTGAAACCAGGTGACAAATCTATCAACTGATTCTTTGCTGAAGTATCGGAATTGTTGCTGTGCTCAAGTGCTTGAAACTGCTGCGCAAAGTTGGCGCCTACCCTTACTTTGAATTGGTCCGAAACACCCATGTCTGATTTTGGTGCCTCAAAAATGTTCGTGCCACGCTGGTCGTATGGCCGGTAGTATTGTACGTCATTTTGACCTTGGAGCATAAAAGGAACCATAATTAGGGCGAGGAGCCCAGCTAGATTGATGAAAGACAGAAAGTTTTTCATGATGAGTTGTTTATAAATGTGAAGAAGTATGTAATTTCGATGGACTGCCGTGGAGGCCCTCCAGTCGTTTTTATTTATGTGTTAAGCTGGAATTCACGAAGGTGGTTTCGAAGGAGATGGTCACGTTATCGTCGGTTTTCAAAGTACCAAGGAACATCACAGGAGGTTCTACTTTGTAATCCGTCATTTTCAGTTTTTTCGATCCTTTGAACGTGACCTCGCTCCCATTCAGCATGCCATTTACGCTCATTGCGATGGTCTGGGTAGTGCCTGCAATCGTCAATTTGCCCTCAGTTTCCAAGTAGTACACTCCTCCTTTTTGGGTAATGGAGTTCACTTTTGTCAGGCTGTAGGTCATGTTTGGGAAACTCTTTGCCTTCAGTTCCTTGTACATATTGTTGTCCATCGTCGAGCCTTTAGAGCTTTTGATGGAGTTGGTGGACATCGTGATGTTCAAGGATTTGATGCCGGTAAGGGCATTATTAGCAAAAGCCAATTGGCCATTGCCGCTTACCTTTGTAACATCCGCAGTCCAGTCGTGAAGGGTGGAAGTTCCGGCCATGCTGACTGTGCCTTTTGCCAGCCTAAAATTATCTTGTGCCATGAGGCTAAGGCCGGTGGCCATGATTGCTAAGAAGGTTATCAACTTTTTCATATTTCAGTGATTTTGATTACAGTGCAAAGGTGGCTAGGATGAAGGGGGGCGATTGTTGACGAAAATCACTGCTATATTTGACAATATTCATTGGGGCAGAATATTCCTAATATTCTATTAAAAAAACTTCCTAAAATGAAAGATGTTATAAGTGTATTTCTGTTTTTATTTTGTTTTTGTTTGGCAAATTTGTCAGCCCAAGAATTTTATTTTGGAAACGACCTTTCCTACGTTAATGAAATGGAAGATTGCGGCGTCGTTTACAAAGAGAACGGCAACCCCGTTGACCCCTATCAGCTTTTTGCCAACCACAACTGCGGTATCGTACGCCTCCGCCTTTGGCACACCCCATCTTGGTACGACAACCTCAACGCCGGTAACCGCTACTCTGACCTCGCCGATGTGCGCAAAAGCATCCTCCGGGCCAAAGCTGCCGGGATGCAGGTGCTCCTCGACTTCCACCTCTCCGACAACTGGGCAGACCCCCAAAAACAGCGGGTGCCCGCCGCATGGGAGGGCGTGGTGAACAACCTGCCCCTGCTCAAAGACTCGCTCTACAACTATATCTCACAGA
>JAHEAS010000450.1 GCA_024642645.1 Saprospirales bacterium
GTGAACACGCCAAACATACCGGGCGTGGAAGTTACCGCCTACCCCAACCCATTCGCCTCCTCCATCGAGTTTGAGGCAAAAGCGGTAAGCTGTAAAACCTTGACTATTAATGTTTTTGACATAAACGGCCGCCTCGTCCG
Source organism: Saprospirales bacterium (assembly GCA_024642645.1). Classification (GTDB taxonomy): domain Bacteria; phylum Bacteroidota; class Bacteroidia; order Chitinophagales; family Saprospiraceae; genus UBA6168. Next base: position 141 of record JAHEAS010000450.1, read on the forward strand.
TCAAGAGAAAGCTCTTGGCAACCAACTGCGCCTCCTTCGGAACGATATGCCCGCTGGCATGTACACCTTCCAATTGGACGCAGACGGACGGCTGATTCACACAGGCAAGATTATCGTGCGATAAAACCCATTCACTGATTACTGTAAGCCGATTACATTTTTTTTCCAAATCTATTTTTCAAAAACCGATTTAATTACCCAAGCCGAGTTTCCCGATTCCGATCGTTTTCTCAAATCGCACAAACATTTTTCCCATCAATCGTGTCCGGGTTCCCCTCCTGCTTCTGGGAGGGGAACTTTTTTCAACTGAACCCGAGAAGTGACGAGTGAGCGCTGATGCAGTTGGAACCCTTCCTAGATTTAAGTAAAATTCATGAGATTATAATTTGTGAGCCGTGCATTTGTACGGCTTTTTTATTTGGCGTTATTTTGAAATTGCCAAATATTTCTATAGCGAATAGTTGAATAATTACCTGTCATTACCTTGTTATGTTACTTTAATTCCTACCTTCGTCACAACGGAAATTTTATTCACCATTCTAAACAAGTTTACTATGTTCAAAGAGTTTAAAGAATTCGCAATGAAAGGCAACCTGATTGACATCGCCGTTGGTTTTGTCATGGGTGCTGCCTTCGGGAAACTCACCAGTGCCTTCGTGGATGGCATTGTCATGCCCTTGGTCGGAATGATTATGGGCGGCAAAAATTTCAACGCCCTGAAATGGGTACTAAAACCTGCTGAAATGGGTGCTGACGGAACAGAAACTGCCGCCGAGGTAGCAGTTACTTATGGCGCTTTTATCACTACTTTGCTTGACTTCATCATCGTGGCATTTGTCATGTTCATGATTGTCAAAGGTATCAACAAAACGAAGAAAGCTGAGGAAGCTGGCCCACCACCGCCGCCGCCTGCTGATATTGTACTCTTGGAGCAAATCCGTGATTTGCTGAAAAAATAACTGAATTAGCCACGAGCTAACATGCAAACGCCCCGCCGTCATAGTTGACTGGCGGGGCGTTTTTTATTTACGATTGATTCAATTTACGATTGGGTGTAGTAGCACATTGACTGCCAACTAACTCCTCAATGCCCCCAGCTTCACCCGAATATCGTCCGCAATTTGCATTGCCATTTCACGGAGCTGCTTTTTGCGACTGATGAGGTTTTGCTCGTTTACATCGAACGTGTGCATTTGGATATGAAGGCGGAGGGCATTGCCCGTACCGCTTGGGCGCACAGTCAGGTGGTTGTACTCACTGCCGAAGTAGAAGCGCACGCCCTCGTCCGGGAACACCCAGTCGTGGGTAGGCGGATAAACGTGGTCATACTTGCCCGTTCGGTACATCACCACCTTCGTCACTGGCACATCGCCGATGGTCAGGCCGCCAGCAAGGCCGATTTGGTAGTAGCCCAATGCCCGGCGCAGGATGGCCGTCTTTTGGCGGTCACCCTCAATGCCTGGGTATTCGCCGTCAATCGGGTCTGGCTCGTAGTGGTTGTAAAACAGGCCGATTTCCTTGTCGAGGTAGATATTTTTGTCCAAAATCTCGAACACGCTCGTGCCAGTGTCCTTCGCCCACTGGGCAATTTCGGCCAGCAAGATAGCGGCGAACGTGCCGTCCTTGTCCCGCACGTGCCCGTTTTCACCCAAAGAAAACAGGTCTTTCGGCGGGTTGCCGAGCAAGGCATAGCCATTGCTCTGCTCAAAAGCGCCAAGGTTGTAGCTGCGGCCCGTGCCCATGTCGTGGCTCTCCATGATTACCATGTCCGTCAGGGGCTGGTTTGGGTCTTTTTTACCTTCGGTAACGCCTTGAATCAGCTCGCCATTCCAACTGTCCCGCACGGCAGCGCTCAGGGCAGCGAAGCCCACCCATGTTTTGATGACACCCACCCCATGTTTTTTCGCCATCAAAGTCAGCGCATCAGTAGTGGTGTGCGACAGCACAATGAACGATTTCTCCTTTTGGATGCTTTTATCCAATTTCAAACGATACCAAAGGAGCACGGCCCAAGCCTCATCGGCGGGCAGCAACGTGTATTCGCCGCCATAAACGGACTGCTGATTCTCAGGCACTTTCACCGTGAGGGCACAGCGGTCGGCATCGGGGTCGGTGCCGATGAGCACATCCGTGGCGTCCCATTTAGCCTTGCCATATTCTTTGATAAATGCGTCAACGGCCACCTTGCCCGCCCGCCAGTCGCCCGGATCGGGCTGCTGCTCGAAGCCGGGGTCACTGTTGAAGCTGGGGAACAAGCCGTTGAGGTCGTTCAGCCCGTTCTCGTGGATGATGTTGACATGTTCAAAACCAATATCGCTCAGGAGCTTTGGTACGAGTTTGCGGCCTGCACCATGATAGGCACAAAAGGCGATATTGAGTGCTTTCTTGGCAGTGGTGTCTTGCAGCAAAAAATGCTTCACTTGGTCGCCGTAGGCATCGTGGATGTTGAGCAACTGCTCGTGCCCCAAATAGTCCACGCCAGCTAGCCTTTCGTTGCCACCTAGCCAGACCACCCTGCCCTTTGGCGCTTCGCCAATCGGGAGGGTCTTGATGTCGTCACTGGTCACTTTCACGATATAGTTGTTGTACATGTCGGTGCGCTCCTCCGGGTCGAACTGGGAGCCGTTGCCGCAGCAAAGTTTGTAGCCGTTGTAGCGGTAGTCGTTGTGGCTGGCGGAGAGCAAGATGCCCATTTGCGCCTTCACGAAGGGAATAGCGAAGGTCACTTCCGGGAACGGACAAGCCTCGTCAAAGAGGTACACCGTGAAGCCGTAAGCCAGGAATTCCTCGGCGATGGCTTTGGCGAAGTCGGCGCCACGCACCCGGCTATCGTAGCCGATGACGATTTTGTCGAAGCCCTTGTCACGCCCAAACTTGGCCACGCCTGCGCTCGTGAGCAGCAGCACCACGTTGTTGATGGTGTTGGGGCCTTTCAGAATGGGGGCGTCGAGGCCCTCTTTTTCCATTCGCACGATGCTCTCCCGGTCGTTGGCCATGAAGCCACGGATGCCGCCCGTGCCGAAGCTCATTTTCTTGCGAAAGGTGTTCACCAGTTCTTCCCACTTTCCAGCATCGGCGGCTGCCAAGATGCCCTTGCGGACATTGGGCGACACCCGCACGAAGTTCTCATCGGTGAGCCACTGGTGAAGGAACGTCGAGGTGTTCTTCTTCGCCATTTCGTAGCTCTGGCGGTCAATTTTTTCGTCGGCGAGGGCTGCGTCGAGGTAGCCGTTTACGCCAGCTTCTATTTTTTCGAAGTTAATTTCTGTCATGATATTGAAAATGAATTGGATGTTTGAAAGAAGGGCGAAGTTAAACGATTTGGAAAACTTAGAAACTTACCGGGCGTTAATTCTGTGCGAGAATAGGGCTTTATCTGTCAGCAATCCATTTAGTTGAAGTTGAGCGTTCTGTTTTTCAAAATAAAAATTCCGACTTTCGCCCATCAAAATCACAACCTGAATTTGGAAACCTACCATCCCGTACCCGCCCACGGCATTTTTGCCGAAGTGATACTTCCGCTGGCCGTACCCAAGCCCTACACCTACGCCGTGCCGGAGGAGTTGGTGGCTGCCGTATGCACTGGCCTGCGGGTGGAGGTGGAGTTTGGGGGGAACAAGCGTTACGCCGGGCTGGTGTCGAGGCTGCACCACGAGGTGCCTGCGCACAAGTTCAAAAGTATTCTATCCGTCATTGACGAAGAACCGGTGCTGAACGAAAAGACGCTCCAATTCTGGCATTGGCTCGCCGAATACTATTGCTGCTCGCTCGGCGAAGTGATGGAAGCTGCCCTTCCTGCCAACCTGAAACTGGCCAGCGAGCGACGATTGGTGCTCAGCCCACTTTACGAT
>JAHEAS010000451.1 GCA_024642645.1 Saprospirales bacterium
GAAGAGACGCAGATTTTGCCTGACTTGCAATGGGACGTGAAATCCGCTGCCGGAGGACAAGTAGGCACAGGCGTTTACCTCATTCACGTCAAAGCGCCGGGAATCGGGGAGCGGACGTTGAAGCTGGTGGTGATTTGATTTACGATTTAGCGATTTACGATTTACGATTTACGATTGGGGGCAGTGGAATCAATTTTCCTGGTAGAAATCCGACTGGTTTTTATGGAGGCTACAATTATTGAAAGAAGCTCATCGGCCTCTTTCCATAGTACGCCTACGTTTGGGCGTTTTTCAGGTAAAATTGCAGCGACCACTTCAAGCCAGTATTGCGTTTCATCCAATTCCTCTTCGACCATTTTGAGTTTGTTGATAAAATCTGGGCTTGATTTTCCTCTACAAGCAGCTCGGTAATTTGCTCCGGGTGAAGTGCCTGACCTTACCATTTGATTTCTGATCGCCCTGATTTCAAAACTGTCAGGCAATTCCTTTAAGAATAGAATGACACTAATCCCAAAGTCTTTCAATCGCTTTTTGAGTTGCTCTTCGGTCATTGCCAGTTATTTTGATTAGACGATGCCTTGCCAGAATCGTAAATCGTAAATCGCTAAATCGTAAATCCTACTTCGTTTCTGTTTGCACCAGCTTCCCAGTTGCCTTTTCTTTCAGCAGCAATTTCCGGTTGCCGTCCGGCAAAATCTCCTCTTTCAGCAACCAGTGGTTGGCATCGTATTCCACTTCTTTCTGGACTTTCACGGCCTCGTCGGGCAGGCCACGCCATTCAATCAAGTTGATAGGTTCCCACTGTTTCGATTTTGCGGAGCGATAGGCGGCATCCATGATTTCGTTCACGACATAGCCATCGTAAAAGGACTCCATCGGCTGTTTGCCCTGCTCCATCGAGTTCAGCATGTCGGTGAACATGTGGTTGTAGCCGAGGTCGTTCGTCTCGTCCCCAACGGGGAAGAGCCAGCCGCTGGCGGATTCGGCCTTTTCGGCCACGTAGCCCGACTGGCCGGGGGCTGTGAACATTTCAAAACCCGTGCGCAGGAAGTTATTGAGCCAAATGGTGCCTTCTGTTCCCATCACTTCGTCCCGCAGGTCCATGCCGCCCCGGAACGCCCAGCTCACCTCGAACTGGCCGATGGCGCCGTTGGCGTATTTCACGAGACCGATGGCGTGGTCTTCGGCGTCAATGGGTTTCACCTGCGTGTCGGCCCAGCACATGACCTCCACCGGGCGCACGTTTTTGCCAATAAAATTTCGTGCAATCTCGATGCAATGGCAGCCGAGGTCAACGAGTGCGCCGCCGCCAGCGAGTTCCATGTCCCAAAACCAGGGGCTGTGAGGGCCGGGGTGCGTCTCCCGGCTTTTTGCCCAAAGCACCCGCCCGATGGCACCATCCCGCACGCTTTGCGCAGCTTTCAAATTCTTTGGTGTGTAAACAAGGTCTTCGAGATAGCCCCCGAAAACGCCTGCTTTTTCGATGGCTTGCACCATTTTCCACGCTTCTTCGCCTGTGCGGGCGAGGGGTTTAGTGCACATCACAGCTTTGCCTGCTTTTGCAGCGGCTTCGGCAGCTTCGAGGTGCTGGTAATTGCGCAAGCCAATGCAGACGATGTCCACGTCTGGGTGGTTGACGGCCTCGTGCAGGTCGTTTGTCCAGTGCGGGATATTGTGCTTTGCAGCGAATGGTTTTGCCCGCTCCGGTGTGGTGGAGTAGGCCATGATGACCCGGTCACGGCTACGCTGGCCATGTAGGGCGGAGATGTAAAAATCGGCGATGAAGCCAGTGCCGAGCATTGCAATATTTGCCATAGTGAAAGATTGTTGAATTGTTTTATGGTTGAATTGTTGGAGGGGCAAGATACTTCCTTGCCCCTTTTTTCCAACGCTGAAATTACAAACTGCCAGAAATCCCACGCATTTTTGCCCAGAAATTTCTCGAATGTCGAATCAAACCACAACCCACAACCCTCATACCTCCATCACAGCCGTGGTCATCAGTCAGAATGAGGCCCGTACCATTGGACAATGTGTGGCGGCGCTTCGCAAAGTTTGCGACGAAGTGCTGGTGTTGGACAGCGCCAGCACAGACGGGACGATTGAAATTTGTGAAAAACTGGGGGCGAAGGTGTTGCAGCAGGAATGGCTCGGATATTCCCAAACCAAAAATGTGGGCAATGAAATGGCCAGCAATGACTGGATTCTTTCGATTGACTCAGACGAGGTGCTTTCGGAGGATTTAATTGAATCATTGAAAAACCTCCAACCAGAAACTGGAAAGGTGTACGCCCTCGACCGCATCACTGAATACGAAGGAAAATGGGTTCGGCACAGTGGCTGGTACCCAGAATGGAAATTTCGGCTGTTCAACCGACGAGAGGTGTCGTGGCAGGGCGATTTTGTGCATGAAACCTTGCGAATACCTGCTGATTATCTAGAGGTTAAGCTACAAGGAAAGCTGTTTCATTACTCATTTAAAGATGCTGAAGACCATCTTCGCCGATTGGAAAAATACGCCCGACTGGGCGCTGAGGAGCAATTTGCCAAAGGCAAGAAGGTGACTTTTATCAAGCGGTGGTTTGCCCCAGGGGCGAGGTTTGTGCGTGGTTTTTTTATCAAAAAAGGGTTTCTCGACGGTCGGGTAGGGTGGTTGATTTGCAAGCGGGAGGCAGCGATGGTTCGGCTCCGGTACCATATATTGAAGGAACTGTGGAAAGAAAAGTGAAGCCTTGCCTTTTTCCCAGAAATTTTTTTCCCTGATTTTTATCAATGCCATATTAAACTAAAAATCATTGTTATATGCTGGCAATGGTGTGAATTTTCCCTATCCGAAAGTGGATTAGGTTGAAGTTGTATTGGTAAAGATTTTAGCGAAAAACGACGATGATGAATTACCTTTTAGTTTCAATCCACATAAAAGGAGGATTTTAAATGAAATAGCGACTAACCTTAAAATCTAAAAATCATGCAAATTCAAGGAAAAACTGCAATCGTCACTGGGTCTTCCATGGGGATTGGCAAGGCTATAGCCTACCATCTTGCACATGAAGGAGCAAATGTTGTATTAAATGGCCGGCGTGATGATGCACTTTCGGCTACGGTAACTTCGCTCAAAGATTTGGGGTTTGAGGCCAAAGGCTTTAAAGGGGACGTAACGAGCCCAGAGACTTGTAAACAATTGGTTGATTTCTCTTTGGAAAACTATGGAAGTATTGATATTTTGGTGAACAATGTTGGTATTGGCAATAGAGGATTTGTGAAGGATACAAATCCAGAAGTATTCCGACACATCATCAATAGCAATGTTCTTGGCTCTGTGTACCCAACTTTGGAGGCAATGCCCCACTTGAAGAATAGTAAGGGCAGCGTTATATTCATTTCATCATTAGCAGGTTTTAGGGGGTTGCCTAATGCCGCTCCATATTGCATGTCGAAAAGAGCGCTGACATCACTCGCCGAATCTTTGCGTGTGGAGACGGCCAAAGATGGTGTCCATATAGGTATTGTTTATGTGGGTGCAACCAAAAATGACCCCGGCAAAAAAGTGTTGTACGCCGATGGTTCTTGGATAGAACTTGAACGGCATGATGGTATTTTTATGGACTCACCCGACGACACAGCCATCGCTGTACTTAATTCAATTCATGACCGTAGTTTTAAAAAAATTGTAGGCATAAAAGGCAAGGCATATTACTGGCTGCAAAGACTGGCGCCTTGGTTTGTGGAGTTCACTTTTAAACACAATTTAGAAGCGATTATGAAAGCCCAGAAATAGACCAATTGACCCACAAAACCGTATGTTATGTGGAGCATTATATTTCTTTCATTATACTCAATCATACCATTATCTTTTTCTGAACCCATAGATGTTTTACGGTTTGATATTCTGCACAAGGGAAGTTCCATTGGGGAGTTTTCGGCTTATAAGACAGTAGAAAAAGACCTCACTACCTTTGTTAACACAACTGAAGTGAAAGCAAAAATTG
>JAHEAS010000452.1 GCA_024642645.1 Saprospirales bacterium
CAGACCCAACGGGATTGGCCGATATCCATCCAATTCTCAACACGCCAGTAACGGATGTCTGCGAGACAGCTATCGGCGACGATTTCGTTTCCACCATTCCTGTTCAAACTGGGGAGTTTTATGTGGTATTGATAAACGATTGGGGCGGCCAAATTACGAGTGGCGCTGTTTCTATTGACTTTGGGAATACAAGTCCTGGCGTGTTGGACAACAATGGCACAAACTTCATGGCATCGCCAGATACGGTCCTTTGCCCGGGCGAGTCAACGCAATTGTTGGCATCTGGTGGTGAGCTGTACCAGTGGTTTCCGGCTGCCGGATTGAGCTGTGTTTATTGCCCAAACCCGGTTGCAACAGTTTCACAGTCAACTGTTTATCATGTCGCCATCAATAGCCTTTGCAATGCCGATACCTTGGCGGTTGAGGTGGGGTTGCTTCAAGTGAACGCTGGTCCAGACCTTACGGTTTGCCTGAATGAAGATGTTCAGATAATTGCGGGTTCAAATTTTGCCAGCGTAACTTATGCATGGACGGCTCCAGCAGGCTTTTTGAGCTGTACGGACTGCCCTGACCCAATCGTTACGGCAAATCAGCCGGGCACTTTCACGCTGTCAGTGACGGCCACTGGCTCTTCCTGTTCATTTAGTGATGAAATGACTTTGACGGTGCTGCCTAACATTGCTCCGAGTTATCAAATCAGCGATGACCAGAGTATTTGCTTTGGGGAAACGGTAAACCTTGGAGGGACAGCTACGCCTAACGTGGTTTACTCCTGGACTTCCAGCCCGGTTGGCTTTGTCTCTACGGCGGCCAATCCCAGTGTTTCTCCTGCCACCTCCACCACCTATTATTTGGCAACGACAAATGGTGTATGCCCATTAACCTCCTTTGATAGTTTGACGGTGACAGTTTCGTCCTTGCCAATCATCAACACCGCCAACGATACGACGATTTGCCAAGGACAAAGCTTGGTACTTGGCAGTTCGACACCAGAAGCAGGAGTAGTTTATCAGTGGTTACCTCCCATTGGACTTACCAATGCCAATATCGCTAACCCATTGGCCACTCCTCCCCAAACCACAAGCTATGTTTTGACCGCAAACAGGCTTGGTTGCAGTATACAAGAAACAGTGAACGTAAATGTGACACCCATTGCCATTGATATTTTGGGTGCCGATACCATACCTATCTGTAAGGGAATTAGTGTTCCACTATCCGCAAGTGCATTACCAGCAGGCACCAATATTACATGGACACCAAATGACGGAAGTTTAGACCTGACAACCGGACCAAATGTTGTGGCTTCGCCACAAACCGCTACCAATTACATAGCTAGTGTGACCACGGCAGGGTGTACAAGATTTGATACCATATATATAGGTGTGGATTCTTTGCCCTGGGCTATGAACATCCTGCCTGCTGATACTACGATTTGCCAAGGTGAGCAGGTTCTACTTACCTCACCACTGTATGAGCCGGGCGATTTTTCCCAAATCGAATTCTTATGGACGCCGGCGCTTGGGCAACTGACACCAGACTCATCTTACAATATGGTGGTACAACCGGCCCAAACAACCACTTTTCTTCGGACAGCCACCAATGGGTTTTGCTCCGCAATAGATTCCTCAACGGTCACAGTTATTACGGTAACCTCCATACTAATCACGCCTGAACAGCCAATTATTTGCCAAGGAAGTTCGGTGCAACTTACAGCCACAGCGCCTGTGCCAATTGATTTTAGTTGGGAGCCAGTCGACGGGCTCAGTTGCTCGGATTGTCCAAATCCAATCGCAAGCCCTTCCCAATCAACCACTTATACAGTTTCTGGAGATTTCATGGGATGCCCGCTTGGGGGAACCCAATCGGTTCAAGTCGTGGCACAGCCTTTTATTCAGGCAGAAGTAGGGCCACTGTGCCCTGGAGATTCTATAGGGCTAAACGGTTCGCCCCAAAGCAATTGGAGCTACATCTGGTCTTCTCCAGATGACCCAAGTTTCAGCAGCACAGCGCCTAGCCCCATCGTTTCACCAAGTCAAACTACAAACTACGTGGTAACAGTGGACAACGGTATTTGCCCACCTGAAACATTTGAAATGACTTTGGCAGTAAGCAACAATCCAAGCTTGACCCTTACACCAGATACGGTTTTGTGTGATGCCAGCTCCCTTCAATTGTTTGCTAACGCTGGTGAACCAGGGGGTAGTTACATTTGGTCAAATGACTCGGTCGGAGCAAACATCAATGCTGACCTTATTGTTGGGGACAACATTTTCACAGTAACCTATTGGAATGCATGTGGAGACACTTTGACTGGGACAGTGATGGTGGAGTTGGTCCCTGGCATTGATGTTTCAATTGTCCCAGCGGATACCAATACTTATTATCAAGGCACAATATTGAGCCTCAATACCACAACTTCCCAACCAGCAGCAAGCTACCAATGGTCAAATGGCAGCATTTCCGATACGGCTAATTTTGTGCTGCTGAATTTCCCGCTGGAGACTATCTACGTCACGGTCACTAACGATTTAGGCTGTACTGATGTGGACAGTTTGAGTTTTAATGTGTTAGAATCACAATTTGACATTCCGAATGCATTCACGCCAAATGGAGACTCCAAAAACGACACCTTTAGGGTTGTCATTCTTGGGGAAAACATCAAGGTGATTTCTATGAATATCTGGAACCGTTGGGGGCAGCAGGTTTTCGAAGAAAAAAACAGCAATATAGGTTGGGATGGCAACCAAGGCAGTGAGCCAGCCCCGTCTGAAGTCTATATTTACCGTGCAGTAATTATGAGGCCTGATGGAACCAGGTTTGTCGAGAAAGGGGACTTGACACTCTTAAGGTGAGCGTAAAATCAAGACCTAAATATTCTTGAATAATCTCCTGAGGTGTGATTACGCAAATGCTTCCAGCAAATTGTTGCAGGAAGCATTTGTGTTTATTCGATCCCTTGAGTACAAAACTGAATGCCTTTCAAGCAGAAAGGAAAAAAGTTGAATTTTCTTATACCTTAAACATCCCAAAACATAAGTTACGTGTTATTCATAACCGCCAAACAATATTTTACCGCCTAGCAGTGATTTGATGTAAGGTCCCATAAATTTTCCGCTAAATCATATTCTCCCAAATCGCTATGGCATGAAGCTTGCCTAAGCAAGTTACCCTCCGTTATACAACATCCACTACTATTCTACAAAAACTTAAACTATGAAAAGGCTTATAACAGCCCTTCTTCTCTATGGGGCTATCACCAACACAGCTACACTTTCCGCTCAATCCTCCTCCACTCCCAGCAGATTTACAGTTAGCACAGGTATCGGGATTTTCCCTACCTATTACAAGGCGAAAGAACGTTCAGGATTTTTACCCGTTTCAGTAATGGCAGGTATTGATGTATCAAAGACTTTCACGATGGGTGCGTACTTTGGTTATTCTTCTACAACGGCCAAACCAAATATTTTTGCAGAAGGTGCAGGTTCCTACATTACCAACAAAACCAAGGTCTTCGGGCTAAGGGCAACGTTGAAAAAAGAATTTTCAGATAGAGTACAAGGTTACGGTGGAAGCATGATTGGTTACCATCATGCTGATGTCAAGGAATACAATAGCACTACAAATGCGCTTTTAATCAGGGCTTCTGACGCCCCCACTCCGTTTGACCCGAATCAAGAAAAAGGCAAGCTGGTGTATTCTGCATTTTTGGGCGCAACTGTTAAAGTTGCCAAAATGGTGGATATATACGGCGAACTAGGATACGGCATATCAATTGCCAATTTTGGTGTTACAGTTAGAATTTGAAGTAGAGAATTTGAACAAAAATCAAACAGAGCTCCTGGAATGTAATTTCCAGGGGCTTTTTTTTGTACCTACCCAACTTATTTGTTCGAAAAATCGTCATTACAAGTGAACAACTTAGTGGTGAATAACATTGTTTTATAGCAAACAGTGACATTCATCTAGGATAGACACAAATA
>JAHEAS010000453.1 GCA_024642645.1 Saprospirales bacterium
ACCCGGCTACCAACCCGACGACCAGTCCAATGACCAGCCCGATTCCTATTTCCATGATGTCAAAAGGTTAAGATGGTTACGAGGGCGCATGGTTTTTCGGCCTAAATGCCCCGAGGTACGCTTCGCTAAAAGCAGGTACCACGCAGCTGCTTGGCCGTTTAGCCATTAAACCCAAAATATTACAGCAGGAAAAAATTAAGGCATCACTCCATCAAGTAATGATTCAATACGGGCGAGTTTATCGGAAATTTCTGGCGAAGAAGCAGTCGTTTGGCTTGTGGCTTTGTGCAAATCCACCGCGTAAGCCAAGATTGCCATGGCAAGGCAGTCCTGTTTTTCACGGTTGGCATAAGTCAACTGAAACTTGTTAATTTTTTCGTTGACCTCCTTTACTATCTGGCGGATGACAGGTTCGTCGTTCGCCTTTATTTTCAAAGGATATGGTCGTCCCGCTATTGTAACGGTCAATTGTTTGCTATCCTGTTCTTCCATATCCTAAGCGTTTTGAAGCCACTCAATACATTTATCGATTTCGTTGATGTATTGGTCAATTTGCTTTCTCAACTTTTGGTTGCTTTCCGAATCATCTCCCCGCTGCCCGGCCAATGCCTGCTGCGAGTTAGTTAATCTTTCTGTCAATTCGCCAATGCGCTCGGTCTGAGCGGTCATTTCGGCTTTGAGCTTGTTATTTTCTTTCGAAAGAACGGCATTTTGCTGGCGCAATGCGGTCATTGCTTCCACCATTTGCTGTACTTTCTGTTCGATATTTTCAAGTTGTTGGGTCATGTGTTCAGTTAACGCCGTATCAGCGCTCCAAGTTTCCCCTCAAACGCCTCGATTAACTCATTCATTGCGGCGTCCACCTCTTTGTCCTGCAAGGTTCGGGTCGGGTCCTCAAAGGTAAAACTTAGTGCGTAGGACTTTTTGCCTTCGCCGAGTTTTGTCTCGTCTTCAAAGACATCGAACAAATTTATATCTTTCAACAGCTTTTTACCAACTTTTTTGGCAACGGCTGCAAGGTCGCTAAATTTTACCGATTTACCAATCACCACCGCAAGGTCTCTCCGCACCGTCGGGAATTTGTTCAGCTCCGCAAAACTGATGGATTGTTTTTTCGCTGCCGCCAGCAAGGCGTCCCAGTTCAGGTCGGCGTAAAAAACCTCGCCCCGGATGCCCATTTTCTTGCAAATTTTCGGCTGCACCTTCCCGAAAATAACCAAATCCTGCGGGCCCCGGTGGTACTTCAAGCCGTAGGCAAACATATCGTCTTTTACCACCGTCTCCTGAAAGCCGCTGCCCACGCCGAGGCGGGCGAGCACGTTGCCTACAAAGGATTTCAAGGCAAAAAAATCTGCCGAAACCTTTTCCTTGTTCCGCCAGCTTTCCTGAAAACGTTGGCCAGTAATGAACAGTGCCAAGTGCTGCGGCTCCACAAATTTCGGATTTACGATTGCGGATTGCGGATTGGGGGTCGAATCCGATTTCCGTAATCCGTAATCCGTAATCGAATGGTACGTTTTGCCAAACTCAAACAGCTTCAAGTCCGACTGCTGCCGGTTCTGGTTGTTCACCACCGCCTCCAGGCCGCTGAACAGCATCGTGGGACGCATAATGTCGAGTTGCACATTGCTCGTGTTGTTCACGAAAACGAGTTCGCTTGTTTCCTTCCCAAGGGGACTGGTCGGTAAAATTTCTTTGTAAAACGCTGACTGTGAGAGCGATAGGTTCATTACCTCGTTGAAGCCATTGGCGGCCAGGTAGTCGGCGATGGTATTGCGCACAGCGTTCGGGTCGGGCTTTTCGCTGGCCACCATGCTGCTGCGTATTTGCGCCGGAGCAGGCACATTGTCCAGGCCAAAAACCCGGAGAATTTCTTCCACCACATCTGCGGGGCGGGTCACGTCGGCCTTGTTTGTCGGTACGCTGACGGTGAAGGAATCGCTCGTTTCCGCCATGATTTTCATCTCCAGTGCTGAGAGTATCTCATTTATTTTTTCCTTCGGAATTTCCATACCGATGAGGCGGTTCACATAATCGAACGAAACGGTAATTAACTGATTCTCAATGGGATTTGGATAAACATCCACTACTTCCGAGGCAATTTCGCCGCCTGCCAGTTCGACCATCATCATTGCTGCTCGTTTGAGTGCATACACACAAACGTTCGGGTCGCTACCTTTTTCAAAAACCTTGGCGGCATCTGTGCGCAGGTCGTGGCGGGTGCTGCTGCGGCGAATCCATTTTGCGTTGAAATGGGCGCTTTCAAGAAAGATATTCTTGGTCGTGTCCTTCACGCCCGACGTTGCTCCACCGAACACGCCGCCGATGCACATGCCGTTTGAGTCGCCATCGCAAATCATCAGGTCATGGTCGCTGAGGCTGCGCTCCCGCTCGTCGAGGCTCTGGAATTTGGTGCCTTCCGGCAATGTTTTCAAGATGATTTTTTGCCCAGCGATTTCATCCAAATCAAAAGCGTGGAGTGGCTGGCCCAGTTCGTGGAGGATGAAATTCGTGATGTCCACCACGTTGCTGATGGGTCGCACGTCAATGGAAAGCAGCCGCTTTTTCAGCCAATCCGGCGACTCGCCGATGGTCACACCTTTGATGGTCACGCCAGCGTAGCGGGGACAGGCCTCTGTATTTTCGACCATGACGGCCACAGGCAGGCTGTTGTTGTTTACCTTGAACTTTTCAACGGAAGGCATTTTTACGCCGCTCATTTGCCCAAACTGCACTTGCAGCGCAGCGGCCAAATCTCTTGCCACGCCGAGGTGACAGGTAGCATCGGAGCGGTTCGGCGTCAGGCCGATTTCATAGACGATGTCTTTTTCCAGCTTGAAATAGTCCCGCCCAGTGGTGCCGATGGCCGCATCGGCCGGCAGCACGAGGATGCCGCTGTGGTCTTCGCCCATGCCGAGTTCATCGGTAGCACAAATCATCCCCTGCGATTCTTCGCCCCTGATTTTGCCGAGTTTCAGCGTGATGGGGTCGCCATTGGTAGGGTAGAGCGTGGTGCCAACCGTTGCCACGAGCACCTTTTGCCCGGCGGCCACATTGGGTGCTCCGCAAACGATTTGCAGCAAGTCCCCCGTACCGATGTCAACTTTGGTAAGGCTGAGCTTGTCGGCGTTCGGGTGCCGCCAGCATTCCTTCACTTCTCCCACCAGGACGCCTTCCAAGCCGCCCTTGATACTTTCCATCTCCTCCATGCCTTCCACTTCGAGGCCAAGGCTGGTGAGCAGGTTCGAGATTTCCTCCGCTGGGAGCTTGGTGTCAATGTATTCTTTGAGCCAGTTTAGCGATATGGTCATTTTTCTAAATTTGAAGTGGCGAAGATAGGTTTAAAACTACTTTTCCCCAATCTCCTTCAGCACCTTCTGCACTCGTTTCCGCCTTTCTTTTGCTTCCACGACCGTTGGCGCAGCAGCCCGCTCCACACAATTCTTGATAGGGCAACGCTCGCAAGTCGTGTTCACCTCTCGACGGGAAATGGCAGGGTCGTCAAGGAACTTGACCCGTTTGCGCAGCGCCCCATCCACGAGGATGCCGACCGTGATGCTCACGTTCTGGTCTGGTGAGGGGTAGGCCGGGCGGGCGAGCGTGAAGCAGAGGTACTCGTCCTTCGTGTCGTGGTAGTGGCTTCGCTGCGCACCGACGAGCGCTCCGGTGTATTTGCCCGCCTGCTGCATCTGCGAGAGGTCTTCGAGGAGCGAGACGGACAGCCAGCGGCGGCAGTAGTGCTCGCTGAGTGCGTTTCCGTGCGGCTGGTGGCGGCGGTTCAAGTGCAGTTCTTTGTCCATCTTGAACTGCCCAGTGGCGGGCGTTTGGATGAAACGGAGCAAGAAAAGTTTCTCCAACCCAAAGTATTGCGGCAGCACATTGGTCATTCGTTGGAAAAGCATTTCGGGCGATGCCTGGTATTTGCGCTGCAGGTTCAAAATGATTTCTCCGTCCCAACTGGGCTGCTTAAA
>JAHEAS010000454.1:0-910 GCA_024642645.1 Saprospirales bacterium
ACCCACAGGTTTTTGAAGACAGGCTTGGATTCCTGCCTGAATTGAGCATTTTGGATTTGATATTTTGTGCTGGCAGACTGGGTATATAGCAGCTAATTACGCAAGAAAAAACCAACAATAAAAGGTGGCGTAAACTTGCGCAATTAGTGCCAATATATTAGATATCAAAAGCTTTTGGAAAATGCGAATCAACAACAATCCGCTTCCCTGCTTCAAGACCTATATCACGAAGTACTTCTTTGTTGCTAGCGTCCGACATTTCTCTGATTTTTTCCGCTTTTACTTTGGTAAAACCAAGGTCGTTCAATTCGTTTTGTTCGAGTTTGACATCGTAACGAATATAGTGGAGGAGCGCTTTGGGAGCAATCAAATCTCCACTCAAATCGCCAAATTCGGAATTAATTACCTTTGCCGTCGGGGATGTTGACATGTACTGAAGGAGGAGTTGGTTGTGGTTGTCGGCATCATCCATGAGCATGGCTGGTACAACAGGAGCCCATTTGACTCCAGCAATACCGACACATTCGGATACTTTCCTACGGATTTTTGCATAACCCGTACCGATTGAAACAATTTCCAACATGTCATCGCCAGTTTTCCACTGATATGGAAATCCTTTCGTGGTAGCCATCAAGAAGAGGAGCATAGCTGGGTTGTTGTGCATACTCACACCGCCGTCAACAAATGCGCCGATTTCGCCGTTGCCAACATCGAAGGCCTCTGCATCAAAATAGGTCGGTGCTGCCGAACTAGCCCGAACGGCATTGCGAAGCAAAATACCTTTGTTGTCTTCATAGTATTTTCCGCCAGGGTGGTTCAGGAAGGCCCAAGTCCCTCCTGTGTCAGCACGTTTTGATACAATGCAAATACCAGTTTGAAGTCCTGCACCGCCAATCGTTTCCTGCCCTAA
>JAHEAS010000454.1:920-2277 GCA_024642645.1 Saprospirales bacterium
CTAATTGTTCTTCAAGCAGTTTTTCGAGCTCTTTCTCGTCAAATTTGCCGGGACGGAGCAACGACAAGATTCTTGACTTGCCAAAAACCCTTGTGCCTAGGCTTTGGTACATCTTCTGAATCTCATCCACACTCTTTCCAGTGGCTAAAAGTGCAGTAATGATTGAACCTGTGCTGGTGCCACCGATTAGGTCAAAATAATGACAAAGCCTGAAATCTGGGTCATCGCCATGGCGTTTCCTCAGCAAATCCTCTACTGATTTTAGCACACCAAGTGTCAAAGCACCACGTATGCCGCCACCGTCGAGTGCTAAAATCCGCTTAGGCTGTGGATTGGAGGGGTCTTGATGGAGGTGGTCGTGTAGCGTTTTCATGATTGGTTCGATTTAATGTTTGATAATTATTGTGCCCAAATGTAGCACGGATTTGGTCGTTTTTGTTGAATTCAAACCATCAATCGTTGCATTTTATAGAAAAAAATCAAAATTTCATCCATTCAACCAATTTTGACAATTCGACATTCCCGCTATAAAAATTGAAGAATAGACCATTGGCCTAATGAATTCAAGCGTTTTCGACCAAATTTACTTCCCAGTCCAAAAGGCCGCAAGCCGAGGTAATGAAGAGAATGCTACACACTAAAAGCCAAGTGAGTTCACAAAATTGGGCTATGATGTTAAAAATTAATTCCAAAAGCTATAAATGGGATTGGTACATGGTACCTATTGCCGCATGGTTCTGGAAAACAATTATAATTATAAATCGGCCCAATGGCCATCAATCCAGTTTCAAAGCGCATTTTTCTTCCAAACCAACCATAGCCCCAGCTAAAAGAATCGCCATATCCGTATTCATAAAACGCATCATATCCATACATTGAGGAGGGCGAAGTCATGATATTAAACTCCGCTAAAACCCTTGACCTAGGCCCTACCCTAAATGATGCCCCAATCCCAAAGCTTTCGAAATCGCTATCAGTGTAAAATGATTCGACATCGTCGTTTCGCAAATAACTTAGGTTGAGAAAATAGTCAGGTGTTCCAATAGATACAGAACCATGCACTCCAAAAGCAAATGGGATAAAAGCATATCCCCCAATGCTCATGTGAACATACTTTCCGAAGTCCATAGAATATTTAATATCGGCATAGGGAAGTATGGTAACCAATCCAACAGCTGTCGATAAATGGTTTGTAATTCCGTATGAAAAAATGTTGATTCCAATGCCGATGTTCCTGTACTCCCTTTCAGAAGCTTTCATGCCAAAGCCAGTAGGTAAAAAAAGCAATGAACGACTGTGGCCAAGGTATTGGGCATACTGTGGACTCAGTTCATACTTTGTTAAATTGGTTACGGAT
>JAHEAS010000454.1:2287-3301 GCA_024642645.1 Saprospirales bacterium
ACCTGCTGAATAACCGAGCATCTTCCCCTCGACCTTTTTATGTTTTTTACTGGACAATATATATTCATTGGTATATGGTTCTTTTAGCAACACATTCATGTAGGGGGCGGGTCCAATTAGGGCCACTGCTTCTGGCTTCAACCTAATTGTACTATGATAACCACCAGCAACGAAAGTTATCAAATTAGTCTTTATACTTTTTACGTAACCATAGTACTCCTTCCCATCAACTGTTTGGAGCAAAAAGAATTCATTACCTGAAGAATTAGTCCGTTGATTGTCAACTACTTCTATTGACTTAACCATTTCTGTTGGAAACGAAACATTGAGATTAGTATTCGTCAGAAAAACCATGGAGTCAGGCAACCAGGACATGACCTTGCCAACGAATTGGTCGCTTCTGTTGGTCCTAAGTATATGTGTACGAGTGGTGTCGCCAATGGCGAATTTTCCTAGTACAGAAACTTGGCCTGTCAGTAGGGAGTAGAAAGAAATGGCAAAAGAAAAAAAGAGCGTAAACTTAGGTCGCATAGGTGTTTATTTTGGACAAACGAAGAACGGGAAAAATTTTCAATGCAAGACCTCCCCTTTCACTTTTAACCAAAATAATGCACCAAAATGCTTTAAAGCTGCGCATCAAAATTTACCAAGTCAACAAACTTGGAAATTCGTTGCTTGATTTCAATTTGAGAAAGGTCTTTCAAGCGCTCAATACCGAATTTTTCGACGCAAAAAGAGGCCATGGCAGAGCCAAAAATGACCGCACGTTTCATGTTCTCAAAAGATAAATCACCACTTTTTGCAAGGAAGCCAATGAACCCGCCTGCAAATGTGTCGCCTGCTCCAGTAGGGTCGAAGACTTCAGCTAACGGAAGTGCAGGGGCAAAGAAAATATGCTCATCGTAAAAAAGCAGGGCCCCATGCTCTCCTTTTTTGATGACAAGATACTTTGGGCCCATTTGCAATATCTTCTCAGATGCCTTTACCAAGCTGTGCTCACCACTTAGTTGCCGA
>JAHEAS010000454.1:3311-3965 GCA_024642645.1 Saprospirales bacterium
TTCATGGTGTCCATGGCAATGAGCCTTGGCTGGTCGGTCATCTGCTCGATGACCCTCATCTGCACATCAGGCGTGAGGTTGCCAAGCATGACAAAATCACTGTCTTGATAGCTTTTGGGCAAAATCGGGTCAAAGTCTGCCAGCACATTTAGTTGCGTGTCTAAGGTGTCACGACTATTAAGGTCAGCATGGTAACGGCCTGCCCAGAAAAAGGATTTTTCACCTTTTTTTACCTGTAGCCCTTCAAGGCTTACTCCCTTGGAAGTCAATAAATCTAGCGTCTCTTGAGGGAAATCATCACCAATAACGGAGACGAGGTTGATGTCCTCAACAAAATAAGAAGCAGCAAGTGAGATATAAGTGCAAGCGCCACCGACAATTTTATCGGCTTTGCCAAGTGGGGTTTCGATGTCGTCGAAAGCAACAGTACCAACGGTAAGTAGGCTCATTGATTATGAAATTGAAAATTTGCCCGAGAAAAACAGAAAAGCCCTAGTATCTTAAGGTGCAAACGGCTCGGCCTTTTCTGTTAGATAACAGTATGGGCTCGGGACAGTCTTTTTTTCAAGGATGAAACTTGGGGTTAGGTCAAAAAAAATGCGAAGATACAAGAGCAATGGAAAAAGCAAAACGCATTTTCAGAAAGATGCGAAG
>JAHEAS010000455.1:0-3463 GCA_024642645.1 Saprospirales bacterium
GAGCCTGACCAATAAACTTAGATTTGACACCAAAAACTCGGTAGCCAATAACATACAAAATGGCACACTAGAGCAGGATGCTTATTTTTCTTCGCCCAGGGCAGCTAAGTTTTTTATGACACCTTTGGCGCAGCCTTACAATGCAGATGGGACAATCAATATTGGGGATATCCGGAACTTAACAAATGCCCGTAACCCGCTGTGGGTAACAGCCCATGATATTCATTTGAACAGATTAACCCGATTTATTTCCAATAACTCAATTGCTTGGGAGACGCCTGTTCCTAACCTGATTTATACCACCCGAACCAGTCTCGATTTTTCTGTCAATAATTTTAAAGAGTTTGGAAATAGAATATATGGTGATGGCGAAGGTGTTGGTGGCTTTGTATCCGCAGACAACAATAACATAACCAATTACGTCATCCAAAATTCCTTGGATTACACCATTACCTTAAACAGCTCCAATCATTTTAATATAAAGGCATTGCAAGAGTATCAAAAGAATAAGAACTACTACCTATATGCATATGGAGAGGGTTTTGCAACTGACGGGCTTACCAACCTAGCTTCTGTCAGTAGTCCGAGGGATGTAAACTCTTCCTATGTAGACTGGGGAATAGCTTCCTATACCGGCATGCTTGACTATGACTTTGACAACAAATATATCTTTAGTGCTACCTTCAGAAGGGAAGGAAACTCTGTATTCCCAGCTGACAACAGATGGGGGAATTTTTGGTCGGTTGGTGCGGCTTGGAATTTAGACAAAGAAGGCTTTTTGGATAATATAGAGTGGGTGGACAATTTAAAAATCCGTGCTTCTTATGGAAGAACCGGCAATGACAAAATTGGCATCAACCAATACCAAGCACTATTCGGATATAGTGGGGCATACGCAGGCACGGGGACAACCCAGCCATCAACTGTCGGAAACCCATCACTGAGTTGGGAGACAGCTGACAACTTTGAAACTGGCCTTGACTTTGGCCTTTTCAAAAACCGGATAAATGGTACATTCTCCTATTTCAGGCGGGAAACCAAGGAAAACCTGTTTAGCGTCCCATTGTCAAAGACCACAGGCTTTGACAGCCAATTGCGTAATATCGGCCGGATGGAAAACAAAGGATTGGAATTGGAATTCAACGTTGATATTATCCGCTCCAAAGATTTGAATTTGAGCATTGGCGGGAACATGGCCACCGTCCACAATAAAGTTCTTGAATTACCGCTGGATGGAAATGGCGAGGAGATAAATATCACCAATACTTACAATAAAGTGGAAACCGGCCATATCGTCTATGAATGGAACATGGTGAAATTTGCAGGGGTTGACCCTCAAACCGGAGAAAACCTGTATTATTTAAATGGCAAGGAAGGTGAAACCACAAATGACTATAACGCTGCTGAAAGAGCTTATTTTGGAAAGAGCTCCTTACCCACACTTTCTGGAGGTATCAACATCCACGTTGATTTCAAAGGGCTCTTCCTGGACGCATTTGGTTATTATGCGGGAGGTCATATGGTATATGAGGATTGGACCCGTTATACCAATGGCGCTGACCGCTGGTCATTGGACTTTTTCAACGGTATCAATACCTTGATGGACAGGTGGCAAAAACCTGGCGATGTTACCAATATTTCCAAGGTTACCTATACTGCCCCGCCTTGGCGTGCAGATTCAAGATACCTTACCCAAGGCGATTATTTCAGACTCAAAAACATCACCTTTGGCTATACACTGCCTTCAAGTCTGACCCAGCACGCAGGTATTGAAAACGCAAAAATATTTGTGCGTGGCATTAATATGTACACTTGGGTAAAAGACGACAGGATGCAGTACGACCCGGAAGTGGCTTCAAGTGGTTTTGCCAAATTGGCCACCCCACCGGTGAAAACCCTGATGTTTGGCCTTAATCTTAATTTTTAAATACCAACTATCATGATAAATACAATCAAATCATCCATATACTTAATGGCGCTTATTTTCCTTAGCGCAATTACTTCATGTACAACCGAAGACTTAAATCCTTCGCTGGAGCAGGACAAAACCGTTAAAGGAAACATTGTTACGGTCGAAGACCTTGAAGGCGTTTTGAACGGGGCTTACGACCGCATGACCGTTGTGAATTATTATGGCAGGGACTTCATCATCAACAATGAAGTGAGAACGGACAATGTTTTTGCCAATGGTCATTCCGGGCGCTTTCAAACAGAGTCTTCTTTCTTATACAATGCCAACTATGGTGGCGGAGTTTGGGTACCAGGCTACCAAGCCATCGCAAGCGCCAATCTTGTCATTGGTACGGATGTAGGAACTTTGACCGGAGAAGCAGCATATGCAAGGCATTTACAAGGAGAAGCATACGCCATCCGTGCGTTGGTTCATTTCGATATTTTGCGAAATCATGGAGAACAACATACAGGAGGTACACTGGGAATACCATACGTTACTGAATTTCTCGGGGAAAACCAGCAGCCTTCCCGTGATGCCATTGACAAAAACAGGACGATGATTTTGCAGGATTTGCAGACTGCATTTGACATGATGAGCGATGACTATTTTGACGCTTCCAAGGAGCATATGTCCAAATATACCGCCAAGGCATTGGAGTCGAAAGTGGACATCTATTTTGGCATGTGGAACGAAGCCAAAGCCACCTCTGAACTGGTCATTAATTCTGGTTTGTATTCCATCATACCTGCCGACCAATATGTCGCCTCATTTGCGCAAGATGGCGCAGGCAATTCCATTTTTGAACTGGCTTTCAGTGATTTGGACAATGCTGGCATTAACGGGTTGGGCTTTATTTACAGGGGAGATGCTTATGGGGATATCCAAGTACTTCCCAATGTCTTGAACTTGTACGAAGCAGGCGATGTCCGTGCGGATATTTTAGGGCTGGAAAATGACAAGCTCAGAAACATGGGGAAGTACCCTGAATTGAATGGCTACGACAATGTGCCAGTTATCCGCTATGAGGAGGTGCTTTTAAACTACGCCGAAGCCCTGTTTGAAACAGGAGGGGATGCCGTCGCAGAACTGAACAAATTAACTGCCATGCGTGGCGCCTCCGCTTATTCCGCTCCCATCACAAAGGATGACATCCTCAATGAAAGGCGAAAGGAATTGATTTTTGAAGGGTTCAGGTACGATGACCTACTGAGAACGGGGAAAGACATTGAAAAAAAGGAAGTTGAACAAAATATTACAGCGACCATACCCTATGGAGATTTCAGGTTGGCATTTCCCATTCCACAAGCTGAAATGGATGCCAACTCGAATATGGTCCAAAACACAGGCTTTTGACAGTTGATTGAATACTGTCTGTTTTTTGAATTGATAAGTAGTCATATAAACCACTCCTTACCAAAAGGGGTGGTTTATTTTTTGGGGTAATGAGTCAAAAAATAGTTGGTGGATAAGCCCAAAATGGAACTTATCTTACCCACGCAGACCCGAAGA
>JAHEAS010000455.1:3473-3964 GCA_024642645.1 Saprospirales bacterium
CCTCGTGTACGCATGTGAGTTTTTATTTCCAATACATTAAGGTAAAAATTTCTATTAATTAACTACTAATGAATCGCATAAGTCTTGATGCCTTAACCCTTAGAGTCTTGTAAGTTTTTGCAAACCTTCCATCCTTCTTTGATAACAATTCCTACCTTGCAGGATTAACAAGCGAAAACTTGGACCTATGAAAACATTGATTTTCTGCCTTGCCTACTTAGTTAGCCTTTCCCTCTACGCCCAAACTATTGACATGGGCGGCAGCCAGACCTACGCCGTCGTCATCGGCATCTCCGACTACCAGGACGAGGGCATCCCCGACCTGCGCTTCGCCGACCGGGATGCGGAGGCATTTGCCGAATACCTGCGCTCACCCGCAGGCGGCTCACTCGACGAGGACCACTTGAAACTGTTCACCAATGAGCAGGCCACAGGCGCAGCATTTGGAATGAACCTGGCTTGGCTCATGGACGTTGCACAGGAAGGCGACT
>JAHEAS010000456.1 GCA_024642645.1 Saprospirales bacterium
TCAGGGGCAAGAGCAACGAGGGGCTTTTCGGCGATGTTATGGAGGAGGTGGATTGGTCGGTGGGTGAGGTGCTGCGGACGCTGGAAGAAAACGGATTGACAGACAACACCGTCGTCATTTTTACCAGCGACAACGGCCCGTGGCTCACCTTCGGAAACCACGCCGGAAACACCGCCGGACTGCGGGAGGGGAAGGGCACTGCCTTCGACGGCGGCGTGAAAGTCCCTTGCCTTATCAAGTGGCCGGGCCGGATAACCCCCGGCTCCATTTGCAACAACATGGCGGCAATGATGGATTTGCTGCCAACCATTGCGAAGCTTTGCGGAGCAAAACAGCCTGTAAACAAAATTGACGGCGTGGATATTTGGCCGCTGTTGGCGCAAACGTCCGGGGCAAATCCCCGTGATGAATTCGTGTACTACTACGACCGCAACAACCTCAAAGGAATCCGAAAAGGGCAATGGAAACTGACTTTCCCCTGCAACACACAAACCTATAAGCGGCCAACGGCTATTGGGGCAGACGGGTGGCCGGGCAAGTACGCCTCAGAGGAAATTGGCCTCGCCCTCTTCAACCTCCGCACCGACCCTGGCGAGACGCTGGATGTGCAGGAGAAATTTCCCGAAAAAGTGGCGGAGTTGATGGCCATCGCCGACTGGTACCGACAGATGTTGGGCGATGGGTTGACGAAAGTGGAGGGTGCCGAGACTCGACCTGCGGCACAGGTGGAGTGAATTGACGGCTACCTAATGTTGCACTCGACTCGGCGGTTTTTCAGGCGCCCTGTTTCAGTATCGTTCTTTGCGACGGGCTTGCGTTTGCCATAGCCTTTGGCAACTACCCGACTTGATGCTACTCCGTTGGAAACCAGGTAATTGGCAACGGATTCGGCTCGTTTTTCAGAAAGAACACGGTTGGCTTCTTCGTTGCCCAGATTGTCGGTATGACCACCAATTTCCACGTTGACTTCAGCGTTTGATTTCAAAAAATCAATTAGGCCGTCGAGTTCTGGCATTGCGCCAGCAAGCAAGTCCCACTTGCCTGACTCAAAGTTGACGTTTTTGAAAGTGTAGGCTTTCGATTTTTTCAGGTCTTCGGCAATGCTCGGAGCAGGTGCAGGTGGTGGGCCCTCCCCTAGCCAAAAATCATCGAAAAGGTAGTAGCCGACCCGGCGTTTTTTCAACTGAATGTTTTTGGTGTTGAGGTTATACTGCGTAATTTCTGCGTTGTCTGGCAAGCTGGTGGCAGTGTTTTCGTCGGTTGTAAAATTACCAATAGTGAAATATTGATACGGCCGCTCCGCCTTAAACGTCTTGCTGAGCAGCACCCACTCACCCGGTTTTGTTTCGATGGGGTCGTACCAAACCAATTGCGGAAACGCAACATCCAAGGTCATGTACCTTTCCTGACCTTCGGAAAAAAAGACGCCCAAAGTGCCAGCAGCCAGTGAGAAAACCTCCAGGTTTTTAAACATGTGGTAAAGTTGGCGGATATGCTTCTCACCTACATCTTTCCCTAATTGGATATAAAAAGCAAAAGTATATTCCTTTCCTTTTTCCAATGGCTTGCTCAATTTTCCTTGGATGAATTCATGGTAGTCCATGGTTCTACCCATATCAATGGCAGGCAGGTAAGTGATAAGGCCCACCGCTTTTTCACCGGAATGAGGCTTAGGGAAGAAGCATTCCTTTTCGCCTTCTGGTTTCCAGACGACGAGGTCGGGAGTGCTTTCGGTAAAAGTGCCCCAATCTTGCAACGCTTGAGTAAATCCAACCTGATTTGCACCATAGGTGCAAGCCGGATAGTCCTTACCAGGCTTAAAGGTTTCAAAACTGGGGTTGAGGACGAGATTGGTGGCTTGGGCAGCCATTTCTTCACAAACCAAAAAGAAAAGGAAAAGCAAAACAGGTTTCATGGACTGAGATTTACCACCTTAATTTGAAAGCACTCGAAAGTTACAAATCCGACAATCTTCTCTTCCATTTTATCAAAATCCCCCTACATTAGCCGCTTGTCGGCGCAAAACAAGCACCGGCAGCTAATTTTTTAAAACAAAATCAACCTAACCAACTATGACTGACCTTGATATCGCAAGGACGATAACGCTGAAGCCCGTTCAGCACGTCGCTGACCAGCTCGGCATCTCCCACGACGACCTCAACCTCTACGGAAAATACAAGGCGAAGCTTCCGCTCACCTTAATCAACGAGGAGAAAATCAAAAAAAGCAACCTCATACTCGTGACGGCCATCTCCCCCACCCCGGCTGGTGAGGGCAAAACAACCGTCAGCATTGGGCTTTCGCAAGGACTGAACCGCACTGGGCGCAAGACCTGCGTCGTGCTGCGGGAGCCATCGCTCGGGCCTGTTTTTGGGATAAAAGGCGGCGCAACTGGCGGCGGCTACTCCCAAGTGTTGCCGATGGAGGACATCAACCTGCACTTCACGGGCGACCTCGCCGCCGTGGAAAAGGCGCACAACCTGCTTTCGGCGCTCATTGACAATAACTTGCAGAGCAAAAAAGTGAGCCTCGGCCTGGACCCCCGCCAGATTTTCTGGAAGCGGGTCATGGACATGAACGACCGTTCGCTCCGCAAAATCATCGTCGGCCTCGGCGGCACTGGCAACGGCATCCCACGGGAAACGGGCTTCGACATCGCCGTGGCCTCGGAGGTGATGGCTATCCTCTGCCTCTCCAACGACATCGAAGACCTCAAGCGCCGTCTCGGCAATATCTTCGTGGGTTACACGATGGACCGCCGTCCAATTTATGCTCGTGATTTGAAGGCGCAAGGAGCCATGGCAGCATTGCTGAAAGATGCCATTCAGCCAAACCTAGTCCAGACTTTGGAGGGCTACCCTGCCATCATCCACGGTGGGCCATTTGCCAATATTGCACAGGGGACTAACACAGTCATTGCAACAAAAACCGGCCTCTCGCTGGCCGATTGGGTGGTGACGGAGGCGGGCTTTGGTTCCGACCTCGGCGCTGAGAAATTCATGGACATCAAATGCCAAAGCGCAGGTTTGGCACCAAAAGCAATGTGCATCGTGGCCACCATCCGGGCGCTGAAATACCACGGCGGCGGTGATTTGAAACAGCTCACCGTACCAAATCCTGAAGCCGTTGAGAAGGGCTTGGTGAATTTGGAAAAACACCTCGAAAACACACGTCTTTACGGCATTCCTGCCGTCGTTGCCATCAACAAATTCACGACGGACACCGACGAAGAAATTGCTTTGGTGCAAAAACGCTGCGAAGAAATGGGCTTCAAAGCAATCGTTGCGGAGATATGGGCCAAGGGCGGAGGCGGCGCCATTGACCTGGCAAATGCCGTTGCGGAAGCAGCCGAAAGCTCCACCAGCAAATTCACGCCACTGTACGATTGGGCTTGGCCGATTGAGAAAAAAATCGAAACTATTGCGACGAAAGTTTACGGTGCTGCCAACGTGGAGTATTCCGCCGAAGCGAAAATCCACCTCAAGCGCATCGAAAAACTGGGGCTATCCGGTGCTGCGGTTTGCATCGCCAAAACGCAGAAATCACTGTCGGACAATCCGGCCTTGATTGGTCGCCCAACTGGGTTCACCATCACCGTTCGAGAAATCGAGATTGCGGCAGGGGCGAACTTCGTCGTGCCCATCACGGGCGAGATGATGCGGATGCCTGGGTTGCCGGACAATCCCGCTGCGGAGAATATTGATATTGATGCGGATGGGAATATTAGTGGGTTGTTTTGATATACTAACGTTGGCGAGGTTTTGAACCTCGCCGACGATTTATTTATTACCAACGATTGACGGGGTTGCCAGAATTTTTGTTGATTGGTACTTTAAAATAAAAGGCAAATTTTTTTGCCAGCTTCAAGAATTGCCCATCAAGCTCTGAATCAGTTTGGTAATATGGAACTGCGGTTTCCATTTCGCAATAGCCGTACATAACATCTCCTACTTTAAAATCCTT
>JAHEAS010000457.1 GCA_024642645.1 Saprospirales bacterium
GCCGCTGAATACCGAAAAAGCTGCTGCTCATTGGGCCTTGTGCAACCCAAATTGCAAAACAGTTTTAATAAGTCAACTCGTAAGAATCAGACAGGATTGCACCTCGGATTTGGCAGATAAAAACAGATTATTGAATGCTCTTAGGGAAATCCGTTTTCATCCGCCAAATCCGCTCAATCCCCAGTCTAATCCTCCTAATATTGTCAACATTAAATCATCCCCTATCGCACCCCATGCATCTTCTTCTTAATAATCGGAGCAAAAACCACGGCGATAACGGCCATTAAAAGTGAAACACCTGTCAACATCCAGAAGAAGTAGCTGATTCCTTTTTCGTCGGCAATCTTGTCCACGTTCTCCCCGAATTTTGCAGCGCCTTTCATGCCAATGGCCACGGCCAGGTACCAGATGCCAAACATGACCGCAATCATGCGGGCGGGCACGAGTTTGCTCACATACGAAAGACCAACCGGCGAAATGCAAAGCTCGCCCATAGTGTGGAACAAGTACACCAATATCAGCCAAATCATGCTTACCGATGCTGTCTTAGCACCCGGCTCGATGGAGCTGGCCCCAAAGGCCACGAAGGCCATGCCGATGGCAAGAAAGGTCATACCAATGGCGTACTTCACATTGGCAGTTGGGTTGTACTTGCTTTCCCACCATTTGGAGAACAGCGGTGCCAAGCTGATGATGAACAAGGAGTTGAGGGTGGAAAACCATGAGGCCGGGACTTCCAGCGTTTCCTGGGCAATCTGGTTTTTCAGCATCCAAAATGCAATGCCCCAGATGATGACAAAGCTGGTGCCGAGGATGATATTGGCGACAGCGTACTTCTTGAAAGTTTGTTGGAACAATTTGAAGAGCACCCAAGTGATAATGCTCAATGGGACGATTGTCATCAATGAGTTTACCACTTTGAAAGTCGTGCCAGCGCCACCCTCCAATATCCGGTTGGTGTAGTCCCTGGCAAAGATGGTCAGCGTACCCGGCGACTGCTCAAAAATCGCCCAAAAGAAGATAACCAAACACGCAAAGAAAGTAACCGCAATCATCCGGTCTCGGGTCACGGTGGAGTACTTCGTAATGCGATAACCCAACAAGCCGATAAACAAGACCAAGGCCAGCAAAATCGTGAAATTATTGCCTGAAAGTCCCAACACCGTAAAGTCAAATATATTGACAGCGCCGTTCGATATTATCTTGGCAGGTTCGAAAATAATCCAAAGCAACCCCAGCACTATCATCAATCCAATCAGCACCATTTGGCCAGTCGTGAATGGGTTTGGCTTGTCGCCGTCCAGTGCCAGTTCGGTCTCGGCGGCGTCTTTTTTCACAGGTTTAAGACCGATGTCACCAAAGATGTTTTGCGCCAGCCAAAACTGCAACAGGCCAAAAAACATGAAGATGCCAGCAAGCCCAAAGCCCCAGCTCCAGCCTACTCTCTCGCCTAAATAACCGCAAAGCAAGATGCCGAAGAATGCACCAGCGTTCACGCCCATGTAAAAAATGGTATAGGCACCATCCTTCTTTTGTGGGTGATTTTTATACATTTCAGAAATGATGGACACCATGTTTGGCTTGAAAAAGCCGTTGCCGAAAACTAGAAAAACAAGGCCCATATAAATGGAAATGGTCGTCTCTATTGCCATGCAGGCATGCCCCAAACTCATGAGCGAAGCGCCAACCACTACGGCCCAGCGGTAGCCGATTTTCTTGTCGGCAAAATAGCCGCCCATCATCGTGGACAGGTAAACCAAGCCCACATAGGAACCGAATAGGGCCATCGCCTGCTCCCGGGTCCATTCCCAGCCGCCGTTCATCAGGGAGGAAGTAAGGAACATCACCAGCAGGGCCCGCATTCCGTAAAAGGAAAAGCGTTCCCACATTTCGGTGAAGAACAGCACAAACAACCCGGCGGGGTGTCCGATGACTTTGTTCTGGAAGAAATGGTCGGTGCTGTTGGGTGTTGTCTGTGAGGATTCGTTGGCCATATTCACAAGTTGATTTTGTTTGAAAAATGGTGCGTTTTGGGTTATTTAGCGCTTATCATGCATGAAAGATTACACTGATAAGATGCTTCACTCGCATTTGTGTGCAGGCAAAAGTAATCCGCTCAGCAACATTTCCTACTTTTTCACATTCAACTTTTGAGTTTCCAATTGAACCTGTCTATTGGAACCAACAGCAATTACATTTCTCACAAAAACCTACCTTCGCCACATTAATGCATCTGCATGAGCTATACACCGCCAGCCATCCGAAAAGTAAACATCATCCGCTACGTGACGCCGCTTAGGGAAGGCGGCTCGCTACCCGCCATCGTGGAGGCGGACGACGACTTCCTGTACGTCGCCAAATTCCGGGGAGCGGGGCAGGGCACGAAGGCGCTGATTGCCGACCTGATTGGTGCTGAATTGGCCCGTGCTGTTGGTCTGAAAGTACCAGAACTCGTACTTGCCGACCTCGACGAATCCTTCGGACGCACCGAACCGGACGAGGAAATCCAGGACTTGCTAAAATTCAGCACAGGCACCAACCTCGGGGTCCATTACCTTTCTGGTGCCATTAGTTTCGACCCAGTGGTGAACCAAGTTGACGCAGCTACCGCCTCCAAAATCGTGTGGTTGGATGCCCTGTTGACCAACGTTGACCGCACCGCCAAGAACACCAACATGCTCATCTGGAACAGGGAACTTTGGATGATTGACTATGGGGCTTGCCTGTATTTCCACCACAGTTGGGACAATTGGGAGCAATCGGCGCTGTCGCCATTCGGCAATATCCAATCGCATGTGCTGCTGTCGCAAGCTGGTCAGTTGGATAAAATGGACGAAGAACTGAAAGCCATTATTTCTCCACAATTATTGTCAACCATCCTCCAAAGCATCCCTGATGATTGGTTAAATGGTCACGGCATCCCGGACGAAATGCGGCAAGTTTATTACGAGTTTTTAACACGGCGCATCGCCGCTTCCAGCATATTTCTAAAAGCAGCCCAAGATGCAAGCGCGACACTTATTTGAATATGCGGTCATCCGAGTCATGCCACGGGTGGAACGGGAGGAGTTCCTGAACGTGGGTGTCATTTTGCTTTGCAAAAAACGGAACTTCCTGCAAGCAGTTTACGAAGTAAATCCCCAGCGCTTGCAAGCACTTTCTGCCAATTGTGATGTGGAGGAATTGTCCGCCCACTTGGACGCCCTCACCCGCATCGCCGCAGGCGACCCCGCCGCCGGGCCAATTGCCAAGTTGGACATCGCTGGCCGATTCCGCTGGCTCACGGCACAGCGGAGCACGGTGGTGCAACCATCGAAGGTGCATCCCGGCTTGTGCGAAGACCCGGCAGGGATGCTAGAGCGGTTGTTTCGGGAGATGGTACTTTGATTTCCTACATTACTAAATGACTCAATCATAATTTGAGACCAATAAGCCCTGATTGGTCAAGCAGCGGAAATAGAAGTAAACCAATAGACCGACGGCAAGCCAATGTTTAAATGGGGTATAAAACATGAATGTCGTGTGCCAGTCATGAACGTCGTACCAGTTGGCGAAACCAAGCATCCAATTTGATACTTGGAGGGTGTAGATGAACGGGAGCAGAGCGAGTAATTTATCTAAAAGACGCTATTGCCAAAACCCTCGCCATAATAACAACAACATGAACAAGAGTCCCTGCACGAATGCCGGCAAAAGCAACGAACTATATTGGTTGAAATCAAAAAGCATAACAACAGTTGGGAATTTGAATTGGGGTTGTGAACACGAGGAAAGTCTTTAGGTCTATAAATTTGATGTTTCACCAGTGATAACACATCCAATTTGTTACTGTATATTTGAAGCCATCATGAAACTCGTACCACCATGCCAATTACTGCTGCTAACCTAACCCTAAACGTAAAAGACATGGACAAGTCCATCGCTTTTTACCAATCCATCGGCCTAAAACTTGAAAAATGCTGG
>JAHEAS010000458.1 GCA_024642645.1 Saprospirales bacterium
TACCGGACATCCCCAGCAGGTGCTCGACAACCGCAAGCTGCTGAAAAAAACCATGGCCGACGTGGGCATGAAATTCACGACGACGGAGTGGTGGCATTATTCCTATAAACCGAAGACCTTTCCTATCGCTGATTGGGTATGGGAATGCAAATAAGAAGTGACATGAACACCGGTTTGATACTTGAAAATATTGCGAAACATATCCAACTCACGCCGGATGAGGCAGCACATTTCGTCGGAATGCTAAAGCCAAAATCCTTGAAACGGAAGGAGGTGGTCTTGCAGGAAGGGGCTGTTTGCCGCAATTCTACTTTCGTGACGCAGGGCTGTTTGCGCAGCTACAACCTCGACAAAAACGGCTTCGAACATGTGATGGCCTTTGCCCCGCCCGGCTGGTGGATAGCGGACATGTACAGCTTCCTCAGCCAAAAGCCGGGCATCTTGTACATCGAGGCATTGGAACCCACAGAGGTGCTTTTGCTGTCAAAAGAGAACCAAGAGCAACTTTACGTGGACATTCCGAAGTTCGAGCGGTTCTTCCGCATACTCATCGAAAATTCGTTGGTGAGTAGCCAGCAGCGGGTGCTCAACAACCTCAGCCTGACTGCCCAGGAGCGCTACCGCAATTTTTGCAAGAAATACCCGACGCTTATCCATTCGCTGCCCCGCAAACAGATTGCCTCATATATCGGCGTGACGCCGGAGTTTTTTAGCAAGATGGTGAAGAACATGAAGTAGTGATTATTCGCTCAAACCATTTTTTCCAGCGTGTTCAAATTCCGCACCGTGACGCTGCTTTTGTACTTTGCCTTCGCCAATATTTTAGAAAACGGTGTGTCGAGGCTTTGGCCGACGGACACTTTCCAGTAGAGTATATTGTTGCCAAATTTTAGGTAATTGGATGCGTCATCTATCCCAGTGGCGAGGGTTTTAAGTTCTTCAAAAACAGGTAATTTATCAATAAAAACGACATAGGCATGGTGGGTTTCGTCCCGCTCCATGGGGTACTTTTCGATTATATCGGACAGTATGTTGAAATCATATACCAACACATACGCTTCATATTTAAAAGCTTCGGAAAGTCCTTTTTCCAACTGCGATTTGAGGTCACTCATGGCTTTGCCCGAAAGGAAAACCACATTGCCCGTTTGCAAATAAGTCTTCACATCCTGGCAGCCCATATTTTCAAATGCCGATTTCAGGTCGGTCATTTTAATGCGAATCTTGCCTACGTTGATACCTCTAAGGAAGGCGATGTATTTTGTCATAATTAATTGCGTATTTTGCTCATGATTCAATTGCTGAAAAGGTAACAGCGACCTAGCCGGATTGCTTCGGCCGCAAAATAATAAAGAATAGCCTTACCCATGACAGGAAGCCGAACACGGTCTAAGGCATTCGAAATATTGTCCGTCATGTGTCCTCCCAAAATCACTGGATATCTGGCGACAGAGTTATATGTTCAATCTTAAAAAAAGGAGCTATGTTTTTAGGACATTTTGGAATCGGATTTGGGGCGAAAAAATATGCACCAGCCATATCGCTTGGCTTTCTTTTCGTAGCCGCACAGTTTTTAGATTTGCTGTGGCCGACTTTATTGTTATTAGACGTTGAACATGTTTCGATTGTGCCAGGCATTACCAAGGTTACGCCACTTGATTTTGTGGATTATCCAATTACCCATAGCCTAGCCATGGTGCTCGTTTGGGGCATATTGCTGGGCCTAATTACTTGGGGTTTTATGAAGAACTTTAAATATTCCGCCATTATATTGGTCTGCGTGGTCAGCCATTGGTTTTTGGACCTTTTGGTGCACCGGCCTGACCTCCCAATTCTACCCGGAGCTTCTACACGACTGGGTTTCGGCATTTGGAACTACCCAATTTTGACAGCACTTGCTGAAGCGTTTTTCTTTTTTGGCGGTGTTTATCTGTATGCCAAGACGACGGCTGCAAAAAACAAATTTGGCCGCTTTGGACTGATTGGATTGGTCATATTTTTCGTCTTGATTCAGGTAGCAAACATGTTCGGTCCACCACCTCCTAGTGTCACTGCAATTGCCTGGGCCGGACAATTACAGTGGTTGTTTGTGGTCATTGCCTTTTTCGTGGACAAGAACAGGGTTGTAGGTACGGCTTAAGCTGTTTTTAGCCTTTATCTATTGGGTTTTATGGGCATCACCAATTCCGCACCTCATGTGGATACCGGATCTGGTACTCCCGTTTCACCATAGTCACCAACATTTCACGAAGCTGTTCGATGCCTTCCTTATCAGCGGCTGAGATGAAGATGCAGTCGTGTTCGTATTGGTTTTTCAGGTTGGCGAGCAGTTCCCGCTCTATTTCTATTTTGATTTCACCATCCAGCAAGGCATCGAAATTTTTGTCCCGGTAAATGTCAATTTTGTTGAAGACCATCAGGGTGGGCTTGTCGCGGGCACCAAGTTCGCTCAGGGTTTCGTTCACGGCGGCAATATGGTCTTCGTAATGCGCATGGCCGACGTCCACCACGTGCAGCAGGATGTCGCTCTCCCGGACCTCGTCCAAGGTAGACTTGAAGCTCTCCACAAGGTGGTGCGGCAGCTTTCGGATGAAGCCGACGGTGTCGGAAAGCAGGAAGGGCACGCTACCCAGCACGACCTTTCGCACCGTTGTGTCCAACGTGGCGAAGAGCTTGTTTTCAGCAAAAACCTCCGACTTGCTCAGCACGTTCATCAGTGTGCTCTTGCCGACGTTTGTGTAGCCCACCAGCGACACCCGGATGAGTTGGCCACGGGTCTTGCGCTGCGTAACGGCTTGTTTGTCAATCTTTTCGAGCTGTTTTTTAAGGATAGCAATCTTGTCCCGAACGATACGGCGGTCAGTCTCAATTTCCTTCTCACCGGGTCCCCGCATCCCGATGCCGCCCCGCTGGCGCTCCAAGTGCGTCCAGAGGCCCCGAAGGCGAGGCAGCAAGTATTGGAGTTGCGCAAGTTCCACCTGCGTTTTGGCTTGGGCGGTTTGCGCCCTACGGGCGAAAATGTCGAGGATGAGCGAGCTACGGTCCACGATTTTCACTTTCAGCTCCGCCTCCAGCGCCGACACCTGTTTGCCGCTGAGGTCGTCGTCGAAAATGACCATGTTTACCTCCTCGTGCAAGTCAACGTATTTTTTGATTTCTTCCAATTTGCCAGTACCGATGAAGGTGCGGGGGTGCGGATTGGGCAGGCGCTGGATATACCTGCGGATGGACTTCGCCCCGGCAGTGAGCGCCAAGAACTCTAGTTCGTTCAGGTATTCTTCTACTTGTTCCTCAGTCTGCATCCCGTATATCACGCCGACCAAAACGGCGTATTCGGTTTCTTCTTTAAGTCCTTTGGCTTGGTTCGTATTTAAGTTCCACTCTTTATTCATAAGGGTTGAAGGATTGTAGGATTGAATATGGGGTCAGGAGGATTTGCCACCTGACGTTCCTTTGGCTTTGGAGGAGATGGCTAGTATCTCATTGGCTTCTTGCTGTAAACGTACTAATTCATTTGTATCAATATTAAATTGAGCGCCTTCAATCATTTCGAGCCAAAACAAAGATTCATCGGCTTCCTCAACCACGATGTAAATTTTTGAAAAAAACTCGGCTTGAGACCTACCCCTACAGGCTGCCCGGTAATTGGCCGCCGTTGAGGTTGAAGATTTTATGATTTGAGTAGAAATCACCCTCGCTCTTGGTCTGGGGGAAGTGTTCTACAGAATTTGATGATGTCTAATGCAAACTGCTTGGTCTTTTTCTGGAACAAAGCACTGAATTCTTCCATTGATTTAAAAATTGGTTTTTCCATAGTATCTCCCATTACGTTTGGTGTCTCGCATTCAATCCTCCAACCCTTCAATCCTTTTACTTTCTGACCCAATCCTGTGGGTTGAGCCTTGTTTTTTCTTTCCAAATTTCAAAATGCACCGCAGAGGTATTGGTCTTTGGGTCGGT
>JAHEAS010000459.1 GCA_024642645.1 Saprospirales bacterium
GTGAATGCAGGGGTCACCCTAGCCGATGGCACACAGATATTGCAAATGTGCTTTAAAATAAAAGGCAACTGCGGTCAAAGCTCCCCAATTTATATCAGCCAAAACAATAACAGCTCCCCACCAGAACCCATCGAAATAATTGATGCGGTGACGGCAAACAACCCAGCTGGTGTAAATATCGGCCTTTTGCAAACGGAAGGCACCGTCACCGTCAACTGCAATAACTACCCAAACGGCATCGGTATCAATTTGGACGATAAGAATGTATGTCCGGGTGAAACCTTTACAGTGGATGTGAAAGTGGATGACTTCAGCCAAATCGTCAAGATGATGTTCGATTTGAAATGGAATCCTGCAGTGATTCAATTTCAGGGTGTCACCTATCCCACACAACCGGGCGGCCCTGCCTGCTTGCCTTTCTCAACGGGCGTAGGCACAGCGGATGTGACCACTGGGCGCCTGCATATGGACTGGGAAACACAAGGCCAAGGGTGCAACAAACCCAATGGTTACATTGTGATGCGGCTAGAATTTAAGGCTGTTGGGCCTGGAGGCTCCAACTCAACTATTTCTGTAGTCAACCCAATTTTTGTTGACAAATTTGGGGGACTACCTGACAACGTCGGCATCAACGCCAACAATAGCTTGGTAACCCTCTGCGACACCAATAAACCTACGATTGTCGTCGAATCAATCAATGGCACTCCCGGTCAAACGGTCTGCGTTGACCTCACTGTTCAGGATTTTAACAATATCACCAGCATGAATTTTGCCTTGTCGTGGAATGAAAGCATTCTCCAACTGACAGGGATACAGGGACTTAACCTTAACAATTTGACGATGTCAAATTTTGACCAAACCCCTGCAAATTTTGGCCTCTTAGGATTAGATTGGTCAGCACCAACCGCTGTCACCTTACCAGATGGCACCTCGATTTTCACCCTTTGCTTCAAAATATTGGGAGACCCGGGAGAATGCTCAACAATTGAGTTTGACAATACGCTGGGCCCAATTGTTGTTGAAAACAACAACCCTGACGCCGGTAACGTTGGACTGAACGGGCAGCCGGGCACCATTTGCGCACTGGACCCATTCATCCTCCACCTTTCCTTGCCCGATGTTTTTGCAGCACCTTCCTCCATTGTGTGCGTGGACCTTACTGCTGAGAATTTCAATCAACTTACCAAGACGCAATACACCATTTTTTGGAAGCCAAACATGCTTCAATTTGATACGATTATTTCTGCTGGAACACTTGCGAATTTTGGCCCAAGTAGTTACGATTTGAGCAATACAAACAATGGTTACTTGAACATAAATTGGACAGCTAGTAACCAAGTTTTAGGCACTTCAGTAGCAGATGGCACCAACCTCTTTAAGATTTGCTTCAAAACACTTTCGCCCCCGGGTAGCTGTTCTGACTTGACAATAGATGCATTTCCAGCATCCTCCCCAGTCATCAAAAGTGCCACAACTGGTAATGCCAACCTTAACTTGGCTACAACTTCAGGTAGCGTTTGTGTTGGCGGCTCTATCAACCTCGCAAACTACAACGTATCGAATGTTAATTGCGGAGCAAACCCCGACGGTGCAATTACTTTGACCGTCAACGGTGGTTCTAGCCAATACAATTACCAATGGACTGGCCCAGGCGTGAACCCAACTGCTGCCAATCAAAGCAATTTGAACATTGGCTACTACACAGTAACTATCACGGATGCACAGAACCCGCTGCTGCAAATCATCCAACCATTCACCGTTACTTACGCAATGGGCGCTACCTTCGCAAATGCTGGCCAAGACACGACACGAGCCTGCAATGCACCTGACCTCATACTCAACGGAACGGCTTCATCTTCAGGACCAAATACGACCTATGCTTGGCAGTCGCAAGGCTTTGGTTTGGTCACCGCAAATGCAAATACCCTAACGCCAACTGTCGTTGGAACTGGTTCATTTATCCTGACAGTGACCGGCCCTGGGTGCATCGACAAAGACACCGTAATGGTTGGGGGTACGGTAACTCCAGTTCCGAATATTGATGTCGCTGAAATGATTTCTTGCAAACAAGATACGGTGGTGCTCAATGCCACAATGTCTCCGTTTGGCTTCCAAGCCATGTGGACCGGCCCAGCAGTTGTGGCAAGTACCGCAACTAGTTTATCAGCAAAAGTTACTGCCCCAGGATGGTATTACTTGACCTTGGGAAATCCAGGCACAACCTGCCCTGGTATCGACAGTATCGAAGTTTTTGATGACATGGTTCCACCTTTCGCTGATGCTGGGCTAGACACCGTGCTAGGCTGCAACACGTCATTTGTGCCGATTGGTGGTGCATCGAGTACGGGCCCTAGCATCATGTACGATTGGGTGCCTGTCGGCAATGGCCAATTCTGTGGCAATCCACAAGCTGCGACTTTAAATGCTTGCTCCCCCGGCACTTTCCAACTTACTGTTTTGGATACTTTAAACGGTTGCACAGCAATCGATGAAATAGTCGTGACAGCGGATACACTGAAGCCCATTTCCAATTCAGGAGCAGACAAAATCTTGGATTGTTCCATCGACAGTGTTACACTGGATGGTTCGGCATCCTCCACTATCGGCAATTACAGCTATTATTGGACTTTGTTGGGAACTGCTATTTCACAAGGCAGTTTGATGATAAACGTTTCCGACCCAGGTGTTTATGAACTAGAAGTAATTGACAATGACAATAATTGCAGCGCAGTATCGGAGGTTGAAGTTATTGACCAAAGGATTCCTCCAACGGCTATGGCCAGCCACACCAATGACATTTCTTGTCTGATAACCACGGATACGCTCAGCGCAATTGGTTCTGCCACCGGCCCAAATATTAGCTACGAATGGTTTGATGGTTCGGGTATTTCAGCTGGAACTGGAATGATGATTAGCGTAAATACACCAGGTATTTATGAACTTGTAGTCACAAATGCTACCAACCATTGTACAAGTACGCAATCGGTTGATGTACTCGACCTAACAACGCCGCTTCCATCCGCTAATGCTGGAGCAGATACTTCCATTACTTGCTTTAACGGTGGACTTGTCGTTTTGCAAGGCACCTACGATGTGTCTAACCCTAACCTTCAAATCCAATGGACGCACCCAACGCAAGGCTGCATTCAAAATGGCAACACTGCTACCCCAACCATCGGCTGCCCTGGTACATACGTCATGCAGGTTTACAATAATGTAACAGGTTGTGTTGGATTTGACGAAGTTGTAGTAAACAGCAACAATACCGCACCAACCGTTAACGCTGGTCCAAATGTGATAATCCCCTGCGCTGGCAGCAGCGTGGTACTGGATGGCAGCACGAATATTTCAAACTATACAGTGAATTGGGGT
Source organism: Saprospirales bacterium (assembly GCA_024642645.1). GTDB lineage: Bacteria > Bacteroidota > Bacteroidia > Chitinophagales > Saprospiraceae > UBA6168. Next base: position 3,373 of record JAHEAS010000459.1, read on the forward strand.
TCAGTTCCAATTGGCTTACCAATTGGAAACCCAACGACGCTTAACCCGACTGTAACACAGCCGGGGACTTATTCGCTAACCGTTCAATCGACCGACAACGGCTGTACTTCTTCTGCCGATCTGGTCTCTGTCACACTTGGCACTAGTAATTTGGTAGCAGACGCTGGAACATACTCGGCCACCAATTGCCAGGATACTACGGTTACTTTAGATGGAAGCAACTCCACCACTGTTGGCAACACGGTGACTTGGCAATTACTGGATGGCACTTTCGTTTCTGACCAAATCATAGTTCCCAACATGCCGTCCGGCACTTACGAATTGATAATTAGTTCTGCTGGCTGTGAAGCTAGGGACACAGCCGTCGTTAATAACAACTCAGAGTCTTTTACTGCCACAGCCACGTCAAGCAGCGACTTATCTTGCGACAATACAAATGTGGACTTGAGTGGCAGCAGCACCTCATCCGGCGCTACACTTAATTATGTATGGACAAATGAATCAGGCATGATTGTCGGCAGTGGGCAAACCATTCCAGTGTCTGAACCAGGGACTTACACCTTGACCGTCACAAATGCTGACAACGGC
>JAHEAS010000460.1 GCA_024642645.1 Saprospirales bacterium
AAACGGACGGCCAACTCGTGCTCTCCGGCAGCAAGCAGCGGGCCTGAGACATTGCCGTTGTCATATTTCAACGTGGTTGCGCCGGAGGGAGTCGGGTTGTCATCGTCTTTGCATGCAGCAAAAAAGATGAGACCAAGCAATAAGAACAGTTGCGTGATTTTCATAAGCGGTAGATATTTAGTGAAAAAATGGGCAGCGCCATTTGGTAGTGACCGATTTTGTTGCTCCAAAATTAACGGATAGAGATGGAGGCTGTGCTTTTTAACGACAATAAATATTTGTTAAAGCAGGAAACGAGTGGTGTTGTCGATGAAGAATAAAATTGTCACCAAAGAATTTTTCCTGGATTGGCCCTAAAAAAAAAGCCGACTAAGCGCAGATGGCCTAGCCGACTTAAAAGATGGTTTTTTAATGATTTTGGATAAATTCTCAGGGATGAATTAAAAGAGAATGTTTTTCGCCGGGTTCAAAAAAAAGTAATTTTTTGGGGATAAATAAATCGGATGCAAACATACAGGCATCCATTGGTCACTGCTAAGTCAAAGTAACAACTCTGACGTTTGAACGAATAACTGTGCAGTTTTTTTAAAACTTTACGATTTTTATTGGCCATTTGTGCTCAAAAAATTATTGAATGATGCTACAAATGCTTCCATTTTGCCTACCGAGATGGCCACCTCTACCCCCGTTCGCAGATGAATGATACCATTCCTACCCGTGTGCACATAGCGCTCAATGAAGCCTAGGTTTACCAAATAACTATGGTGGCTGCGGGAAAAAATGGCATTGGGCAAAAGCTCTTCGACATCTTTCAAGGTTTTGGATGCGGTGAATCGGGTTGTTTTGCCCGCTTTCAGGAAAAATATGTCGGTCGTAGCGCCATCAGCTTGGCAATAGATGATGTCGCCCACTTTTATTACTACGTTTCCTTTTCGGGCGTCAGAGATGAGGATGCTCTGTGATGTTGGGTTAGCCCTTTGTTCATGTTCTGTTTGCTCGATTTTTGCCAATGCACTTTGAATGGTGTTGGAAAGTTCGGCTACACTGTAGGGCTTCAAGAGGTAGCCCCAAGGTTGAATCTGGTTGATGGCCTGCACTGCGTAGTTGGGGTAGGCCGTTACGAAGATGACACCAAAGTTGGGGTTTTGGCATTTTTCAAGGAATTCGAAACCTGTACCAAATGGCGGCATTTCAATGTCGAGAAAGACGAGGTCGGGCTGGTTGCGCTGCAATTTGAAAAGCGCATCGCTGACCGAACGGGCTTCTTCCACGACGTTTACCTGTGGGAAAAAACGTTCCAACATGCCCCGTAAGGTATTGATGGCGCTGATTTCGTCGTCAATGATAAAGGCGTTGATTTTTTTCATATCGCTTTGGTTTTGTGGTTGAACAGGATATTTGGTCTTTTAAATCTTGTGCGCTTTTGCCGTGCTATTGATTCAAATTGAAGCACTTTTAGACTTCCTAATGCCGGAGGTCAAGAACGAAAGGGTTACCTCGGTGCCATGTTTTCCTTCTTCCAATTTACCAATGTCTTTGGTTACTAACTTTATATCTGCGTTATAAAGGTTATTAAGCATCCGCAATTTCTTTTCAAGGAGTTCGAGTCCCTTTGATGGCCGATTGGGTGGCTTAAGCCGTTTTCTCCTTAGCGATTCATCCATGCCCACACCATTGTCTGTCAGGGTGCAGGTCAATCGGTTATTATCCATTTTAAAAAGAACTGTCAATTTTGATATTCCTTCTGGCGAGAGGCCATGGATAGTCGCATTTTCCAGGAGCGGTTGCAGCACCATTGCCGGGAACTTGGCTTGCGGGTCAATCCCTTCAACTCCGAGGATGCTATAACTGAAATGCTCGCCAAATCGGAGCTCCACCATTGCCAAATAATCCTTTAGATATTTGAGTTCATCTTTGAATGGTATGAATTCTACTTCCGAAAAGGCCATTGTTCGGCGAAGCAGGTCGGAAAAAATGGAGATGTACATGCTGGCTTTCTCAGGGTCCGGCGGATAGAAGAACTGTTGGATAGCATTGATGCTGTTGCCCACGAAGTGAGGGTTCATCTGAGACTTAATGGCTTGGAGGTGCAATTCGGCTGCCGTGCTTTGTAGTTTCAAAAAAGCCGCCCTTGCTTTGAACATCCTAATGATGAACACTGCTACCAATGAAAGGGCCAGCAGCATGACCCAGAGGGTTTGCCACCAGTAGGGCATCACAGTGATGAAAATTTGGTCGGGTTGGGTACTGCGAATCCCACCTGGAAGGATAGCCGTGGTGGAGTTCAGAAACCGACCGGGTGTGAGGCTCAGCCCGAAATTCTGCACGCTGCCCTGAATGGTATCCGTTTTTATGTTTTTGCTAAACAGGCAGTTAATGACATTCCCAAAAGTGAGGGCATAAAACGGTAGAAGTCGCTCCTGCGTACTGTACTCAAACTGTAAATTGCCCCGGGTGCGGTAGTGCAGGCTAGCCAGTTCCACCTCCAGCATCGTTGCGCCTGCCGGCAGTGAAATTTTGTGCCGGCTGGGGCTTTCATTGGTCAGGTCGAAATACTGTTTGTATTTGCCATCAAGATATCTTATGCCAACGATGCGGGTCGAAAATTCACCTGTTTCACCGTTTTGTCTCAAAAGAAGCTTGGAAAGCCCTGAAACCGTGGCTGCCCAGAGTGTGTCCTGGTCCACGAAAACCGCATTTACATCGTCGCTTGCCAGTCCATTGATTTGACTGTGATGCCCGACTACCCAATTTGGGTCAATTGAAAAAACCCCTTTGTTGGTAGCCAGCCAAACGCTCCCATTTGCTTCCGCAAATATCGTTTGGATGTTTTCAATGGGCTCAGCCAGCTTGTCATTGATGATGTCAACCCTGACAACTTCCCCTTTTTTTACAATTACTTTTAGCAGGCCATAATCCGGCGTTGCCACCCAAAGTTCATCTTTCCCAGCTTGTTTAATGTCCAGAATTCTACTGGCCAATGGAAGAAAAACATTACCCCACGATTTTTTAAAATCGTCTTTTTCTGAAAAAAGGCCATCGAGTTTGCCTATCCAAAAGTTGTTTTGTGCATCGGGAAACACAACCATCGTGCGTCCTTGAGTCACAACTTTCGGGTTGGCACCATTACCCTCCCAATTCATAAGGTGCAAGGATGTGCCAGCCCAAACCTTTCCGTTGTGCAAACTTGCCGATTTATAAGAACCAACCGAGTTGGCCAATTGAAGGATACCCTCCTTTTCAAGGATGATGGCCTTGTCTGAAACTGCCATCCAAGTGCTGTCGGGTAGTGGCAAAATCTGCTTGATTCTGTTATAGCCGACATATTCTTTAATGGTGACCACCTCCCAAACACCATTTCTTTGCAGGTAAATATGCCCCCTATCATCACCAGCGGCCACTCTGCCATCCAATAATTTGCAAATGCTGACAACATTGTTTGAAAGCAGCGGTGAATTCTTACCTATCCGATAAATTTGAACAGCATTTTTAGGCAAGGTGTATGCGCCGTCATGAAGGGTGGAGAACCAGATGTTCTTCTCACGGTCTTCATAAATTTGGGAAACCCGTTTACCCTCCAGGTACCTTTGTGGGTGTTTGAGGCCATCTTTTTGGTGGTCAAAACAAAGCGCTCCTTCATCATTGTTGCTTACCCAAAACCTGCCTTCACTGTCGGTAAAGGCAGTCGCAGGCATCACTCCCAACATCTTGTCAATTTCCTTGAATTCCCCATTTTTATACTCAAGCAGTAGCAATCCTTCCTTGTACAGGTACAAGACCCGATTGCCGCTCTGTGCCATGCTGACGTGCCTTGTTTTTGAAAAAAAATCTGACTCTGACCTGTCAACTTTTTTTACGCCAAGTTTAAGTTTTCTAATGGTCTCAGCAGAAACGCTAAGAAACGGAGGCGGAGTCGTAAACCGGATGTCCAACAAGCCATCGTTGGACATCTTGTAAAT
>JAHEAS010000461.1 GCA_024642645.1 Saprospirales bacterium
AACTCCCCCGTACCGAATTATGCTTACCCTCAGAATGTGGGGGCCAACAACGGCTGCTGCCTCGACTTGAACAACCTAACCGGTACGCTTACTTGGAATGCACCGCAGGTAAAAGGAGAGTTCAACATAGCCATGAGAATCATCTCCTGGCGCAACGGCGTGGCCATTGACACCACCGTGCGAGACATGCAGATTTTGGTGGAAGATTGCAACGGTAACCACGCTCCGAAAATCAATACCATTGATGAGATATGCGTTGTGGCTGGTGAAGTAGTTGAATTCGAAGTGACCGCTACCGACCCCGATGCTGGTGATAAAATCAAGCTTTCGGCACTTGGTGCCCCTTTCCTCGTGGAGTATAGCCCAGCCGATGACGCTGAAACCTGGCGCCCTGAAGGGAACCCATCTGCCATCTATAAGTCCCAACCTGTTTCGAAGACTTTCCGTTGGCAAACTTCATGTGAACACATCTCCGACCTGCCCTACACGGTCGTTTTCAAAGCGGAGGATGATTTCTTTTTGACAAATATGCAGGGCTTGACAACGGGCCTAGCTTCGCTAAAAGCCGTCCGAATAAAAGTGGTAGGCCCGCCACCTGCTGATGTTAAGGCAGACCCAAGCTCTGACCGCATAACGGTTTCCTGGGCCAAGCCCTATCAATGTGAGGACGCCAAAGAAGATTACTTTTTTGCCTTTTCTGTCTGGCGAAAAGAAGGTAGCAACCAGTTCCCATTAGACACTTGCGACCCCGGGCTTGCTGGCAAAGGCTATGTGAAAATTGCCAATACCCTTGATGTTTCAAATGGCCGCTACACGCATGTGGATACCGACGTGGAGCGGGGACAAACCTACTGCTATCGCATCCTAGGAATTTTTGCGAAGCGAACCGATTCTGGCCACCCGTACAACCAGGTGGAGAGCCTCACTTCCGAGGAGGTTTGTATCCAACTCAGCCGTGACGTGCCGCTTATCACCAATGTCAGCGTGCAACAGACCAGCACTTCCAACGGTGTCATCGAAGTAAAATGGACCAAGCCAGTGGCGGCGGACCTCGACACCCTGCTCAACCACGGCCCCTACCGTTACGAACTTAAACGGGCGAGGGACATAGGCGGCACCAACTATACCACCATCGCCAATTTTACCAGCCCAACGTTTTGGCAGCTTACACAAAACAGCTTCGTTGATCAGGCTGGCGTTCTCGATACCAAAGGCAACCCCTACAATTACAAAATTGACTTTTTTGTAAACAATGAAAATTCGCCAATCGGCGACTCTCCGGCAGCCTCGTCGGTGTGGCTTAAAATTGAGCCAACGGACAACCGCAACATCCTCACTTGGGAGTACAAAGTGCCTTGGGTGAACTTCGAGTACGTTATTTATCGTCAAAATGGCGCCGTTTGGGATTCCATTGGTTTCACAAAAGACAGTGTTTATGTGGACAAGGGCCTGCTGAACGGGCGGGAATACTGCTACTACATCAAGGCCAAGGGGTCTTACGGCATAGCTGACATTCCCTCGCCACTCATCAACCTTTCGCAAGAGGTTTGTTCCACACCAATTGACAACGTGGCGCCCTGCCCGCCTGCACTGGAGGTCAGCAATATCTGCAACTCCGGCAAGTCTTGTCAGGAACAGGAAAAACTGGAGAACCTGCTGCTGTGGGACAACCCGATGAATATCTGTGAGGAAACGGACGATGTGGTGAGCTACCGTATTTATTACAAGCCTTTTGAAACTGGCGATTTTGGTTTGATTGCCGAGGTGAATGACTCCGGCGACACGATTTTCTACCATCAACCAGAACGTGGGCTTGCTGGCTGCTACGCCGTGACGGCGCTCGACACTTTCCTCAACGAAAGCGAACTGAGCAACATCATCTGCACCGACAACTGTCCGACCTACGAACTTCCCAACGCCTTCACGCCCAACGGTGACGGTACCAATGAGCTGTTCATACCGTACCCGTACTGTTTCATTGAAAGCATTGAAATAACCATTTTCAACCGATGGGGCGAGTTGGTTTATAAAACGAAAGACCCGAACATCAACTGGGACGGTAATAATTTGAACGGCAAACCATTGCCATCCAGCACCTACTACTACACCTGCAAGGTATTCGAACAGCGGGTGACAGGCACCGTGCTTTCGCCGAAATTATTGCGAGGTTATATTGATTTGATTCGTTGATAAGGTTATGATAATCAGCGCATTAAACTGAATTTTGACAAAATAGAAACGGGCAGGTGAACCATCACCTGCCCGTTTCTATTTTGTCAAAAGCACCTCGCTTATGCCACTACGCTCACCAATTCACCACCAAACCGCTGTTCGCTGAACTGCTTTGCGAAGTTCCTCGCATTAGTGGACAGCTGCTCGTAAGCCTCCGACATACCAAGGATTTGCCCGACCCGTTCCGAAAGGAGCGGCAGGTCACGTTGGTCTACCCGATAGCCGTTGAAACCGTCTTTGACCAGTTCCACAGGGCCACCCACCGTTGGTGCAATGACGGGAAGGCCGTAACTCATTGCTTCCAAAAGGGTCATGCCGAAAGTCTCCACCCACTGCTCGGGGTGCGACAGGTTGAGCACCAAGTGGGCTTCTTGGTAAAAGGAGTGGACACTGTTTTGAGAAGGAAAAACGAACAAGTTTTCGGGCAACGACCCGCCCTCGAAGTGCCGCTGGATGCTATCCAAGGAGGCGTTCAGAACCAGCACAAAGCGCAGGTCGGGCAGTCGCTCTGCCAGCCGCACAAACTCACCGACTCCTTTGTAGGCCTTGAGGGAGCACAACATGAGAACTGTGAATGGCCCTGATTTTGGTGGGTTGGCGGCAAGGTGAGCTTCCGCCTTTTCCACGAAATCTTGCGGCAGGCAGTTGTAAACCACCCGTGATGGTACGCCAGTCAGTGGCTCTTGCTCCAATAAAAACTGCGAGACATAAATGGCCTCCGATGCGCAGTATTGGGCTATTTTTTTTAAGAAAAATTTTAAAAATGGCGGGTTCACCGTCGTCTCGTGCAGGTGGTAAATGACTTTTTTGCCCCTAAGCCTTCCGGCCAATGCCGCACCGAAGGGCAGCAACGTGTTCACGTACACTACGGTGTTACTGTTGGCATTCATTAATATTTTTGAAAAAACGAGGACTTGGCTCCGCAATAGTGCCAACGCCCTTTTCGCTTTGTTTTCAAAAAAATGGTAGTTCAACAGTTGATATTTCACCCCCTCAATATTGCTTAAAAAACCTTTGCCCACTGAGGTGATGAGGGTCACTTCCAGTCCCTCTTCCACAAACCGACGAATGGCTGAGGACAACACCAATGGACTGCCGCTGTAATCGTTCAACAAATGAACGAAGATTATTTTTTTCATGGTTTTTTAATTAATAGGCTGTAAATCAGGTAATTGTAATAGCGTGTTTGTGTTTTTTGACAACGAGTCACCTTTCAAAACTTCCTCATAAACTGCTGCTATGCGGGCTGCTTTTTGTTCCCAGGTAAAATTCTTTGTGAAATAATTTCGAGCACCGTCAGAGAGGGACTGCCTCCAAGTTTCGTCTTTGTGCAGCCAATCCAGTGCTTTCGAAAACGTCTTAACTGCTCCTTCGTACCCCATTGTGTAGGGAATTTTGACGCCGCAGGTTTCGTCCACGTTCTCACCGGGGCCTACGTTGTTGAAGCACAGGACGGGTAAGCCGAAGCCCATTGCCTCAGCTACGACCATTCCACCCCCCTCGTGCGATGGGAACAGAAATACTTGCGAACTGGCAAAAAAACGGGGCAATTCGTCACGTTGCACCCAATCCACGAAGCGCACAGCAGTCTTTGGAAGCCCACAATCGGCAGCCATTTTTTGCAACCGCTGCCGTTCCGGGCCTTTGCCGATGAGGACAAGTTCCAGACTGGGTTGTACTGCTGTTTTTTGTTTTTGGTAAAAATGGGCGAAAGCCCGAATGGTAA
>JAHEAS010000462.1 GCA_024642645.1 Saprospirales bacterium
TTATGGTTCTGGCGAAGGATTTTTTTGAAGGCATAGCAGCGCTATGGCTTCAAAAAAATACAAAGTCAGGTTCATTAAAGGCGCTTTTTGTGGCCATAGGGGGTTTTCGGATAGGCTCTTATTCTAAACCATTGATTTATAATCGATTAATTCAACTATTTTCAATTTTACAATTCTTCATTGTTGGCTCGCTGCCATCAAATTACAAAGCTTATAAAGCACTCTTGCTCCGACGTTGCCGTCCCATTCGTTGTCTATGCCACCTACCTCACACAAGTCGAAACCGATAATTTTGTGCCCACTTTTCACAACGGTTTTCAGCAGATAAACAGCCTCGTTAAAAGTCAGGCCACCGGGCACAGGTGTCCCGGTATTTGGGCAGAGATCGGGCTGCAGTCCGTCAATGTCGAAGCTGATGTACACCAGTTTTGGCAGGTCAGCAATGATGCGTTGGCAGGTAGCTTGAAAGCTGCCGCCCACGAATGCCTCCTCCCGAATTTGTTGGTCAGTCCAGACCTTCACCCTCCCTTTCGAGGCGTTCACGATATCGGTTTCCGCTTCGCAAAAATCACGGATGCCCACTTGTACCAACCTTTTTACTTCCTTGATTTTCAGCGCATTGTAAAAAATAGAAGCATGGGAGTAAGTAAATCCCTCGTAAGCATCCCGGAGGTCTTGGTGTGCATCAATTTGCAGGATGCCAAAGCTGCCGTGGTGCTCGGCCAGTGCCTCTAGGTAACCAAGCGGGACGCTGTGCTCTCCACCGACGATTCCCACCCGTTTCCCCTTTTCGAGCAGGGCCTTTGTCTCTTGGTAAACCCAATTCTTTAAGCCAATACATGCCTCGTTAATCTCACTGAGCGCCTCTTTCATTTGCGGGTCTTGGGCTATTTGTCCACCATTCTCCAAGAAATCAATGTACTGCTCTGCCAAAGGGCGCAACTCTGTGTTGCGGTTCAACCAAACGAGGTCGAGGTGGCGCATGTAGATACCCATTTTCCAAGCATCTGGCACATCGGGGTCGTGGAGGTCGAGTTGTGCGGAGGCTTCGAGGATGTTCTCTCCAGCGGTGGCCGTACCATCGGCATAGGACACGGTCACATCCCACGGCACGGGCAGTAGTACCGTTTCAGCATCGTTTTCGTCAAAAGGTAGGCCGATGAAATGGCCGTTTTTGAGGCCAACGCCGGAGGGGTCGAAGGAGTCGATTTTTTCTTGTTTGGTCATAAATCAGAAGTTCTTGTAGCTAATTTCTCTCTCAGAAAAGCAATATTATCGGCACTTTCAAAAGAAAAAATCCGCTCGTTTTCGTCAACCCAAACTGCCAGATGAAGCGCTATTTCAAAAGATTTCAAAGCTTCTGGCATCGCTTCTTGCCGTTCTTGCGCAAGGGCTTTTTCCTTTAAAATTTCGGAGAATATTTTTGCCTGTCCTACTCCTTGCAGATTTTCAATAAGCAGTTGGGCAATCTCCTCAGCCGTGAGTTTGTCATCAATAAAACCAGGCAAATCTTTCAGGGCTTCGTTGGCTTCCCAAACGATTTTTTCATCTTCACCTGCCAATTTCAATCGAAGAAGCTTTGCCAGCACTTTGGCAAGTTTCTGAATTTCATTTTGCAACCAGTCCTCTTTTGCCATAGTGTTGATTAGCGTTAATGGAGTGCCGCCCGAATTTCCAGCCCATCAATTATCTCTCCCTCCTGCTCCATCCACCAGGCGAGTCGGTCGTACACAGTTTTTTCATCGAAATAATTGAGCGCCATTTTTACGAAAACATGCCCGTGCTTGGCTTCGCTGGCCCAAAGTATCTTGTAAAAACGGTGCATTTCCGGGTCCGTCTGTGCCTCGCTTACCAGCCGGAAGCGTTCCGCCCCACGCGTTTCCACCACCGATGCGATAAGCAGCCGGTCGAGGAACCGCTCCAACCGTCCGCTGTGGCAACGCTTGATGAGCTGGGAGACGTAAGGGTCTTCGCCCATGCTCGCCGGGAGCGGAATACCTCGGTTGGCCATTAGCTCGTACACCTGTTGGAAATGTTCTAGCTCTTCGATACCGATAGCTATCAGTTCCGGAATGATTTCGGTGCGGTCAGGAAACTTGGCAACAAAGCTCATGGCCATGCTGCTGGCTTTCCGCTCGCAGTCGGCATGATCTTGCAAAAAAGCAGGGAAATCAGCCATGACTGCTTGCACCCATTCGGGCCGGGAGGGAACGGTGATGTCGAGGTTGAGTTTCATGTGAACGGATTGGGTGAAAAATTTGTGGGCGAAATTAGGAAAAAAGCAGCGTGGGGGACATCAAAAAGAATCACGGATTCTCTTGAAAATCCGACCTTTGCAACCATGCAACTAAAATCTATCTCGGTCTTTTGCGGAGCAAACAAAGGCTTTGACCCCGCCTACGCAGCAGCCGCCCTTGAAATTGGGCAGACGTTTGCGAAGCAAGAAATCCAAATCGTTTACGGTGCTGGAAACGTTGGCCTAATGGGCATTCTTGCCGATGCGGCATTGGCGGCTGGCGGCAAGGTACTTGGCGTCATCCCTGACTTTTTACAGAAAAAAGAAGTTTGCCATAAGTACCTGACCGAGCTTATCGTCACGAAAACCATGCACGAACGCAAGCAAATCATGGCAGACCGCTCCGATGGTTTCCTCATCCTACCGGGCGGATTTGGAACACTTGACGAGTTTTTTGAGATACTCACCTGGCGGCAATTGCGGCTGCACAATAAGCCTATCGGTGTCTTGGACGTTGGCGGTTATTACCAGCACCTGCTTGCACATGTGCGCCAGATGTTTGAACAGGGGTTTCTGCGAGAAGCAAATCTTCACCTTTTCGTGGTGGCAGATAATTTACCTGAACTGTTGGAGAAAATGTCACAACCCGTCAACATTTCAGAAGAAAAGTGGTTATGACAACCGAAAATGGCAGCAAGGATTGATTTTTTCAACTAAAAGTCGCCTTTGACCAATAATAATTGGGGAAAGGTTATCTTTGCAACCAGAAACTGAAATAGTTGCAACCCCTCCCTCCTCACTTCGTTTATCAATAATTATCTATTAAAATTCAACTATACAATATGCAAACTGTAGAAACAACCCTTAAGTACAAAGTAAAAGATATTGCCCTTGCCGAATGGGGCCGTAAAGAAATTGAACTTGCCGAAGCTGAAATGCCTGGCCTGATGGCCTTGCGTGAGCAGTACGGAAAGTCAAAACCACTGGCTGGTGCCCGCATCGCTGGTTGCCTCCACATGACCATCCAAACCGCCGTCCTCATTGAAACTTTGGTGGAATTGGGCGCTGACGTGACTTGGTCTTCCTGCAATATTTTCTCTACCCAAGACCACGCTGCTGCCGCCATTGCCGCCGCTGGCGTCCCCGTTTACGCCTGGAAGGGCCAAAACGAAGAGGAGTTCGATTGGTGCATCGAGCAAACTTTGTTTGCTTTCAAAGATGGCCAGCCACTGAACATGATTCTTGACGATGGTGGCGACCTCACCAACATGGTGCTCGACCGCTACCCAGAATTGGCAGCCAATGTAAATGGCATCAGCGAAGAAACGACTACTGGCGTTCACCGCTTGTATGAGCGTGTGAAAAATGGCACACTGACCATGCCCGCCATCAACGTAAACGACAGCGTTACAAAGTCGAAATTTGACAACAAATACGGCTGCAAGGAAAGCCTCGTGGACTCTATCCGCCGTGCTACCGACATCATGATGGCGGGTAAAGTGGCCGTTGTAGCAGGTTACGGTGACGTGGGAAAAGGCTCTGCTGCTTCCCTCCGTGGCGCTGGCTGCCGGGTAATTGTCACTGAAATTGACCCAATTTGTGCGCTTCAAGCTGCGATGGACGGCTTCGCTGTTTTGAAAATGGAAAATGCACTCCCGCAAGCCAATATCGTGGTGACCGCCACTGGCAACAAGGACATCATCACTGGCGAGCATT
>JAHEAS010000463.1 GCA_024642645.1 Saprospirales bacterium
ACCAAGTCTTGCTGGATTACTGGAACGGGACGGGCACTGCACCTTCCGCTGCCGTGGCCAAGGCATCGTTGATGGAAATGACAAATCAGCTTAAAATCGAAAACTGTCGGTACCAGAAGGATGTGATAGACGCCATGTTCCGGCAGGTGGAGTCGGATGCAACCGTTCCTTTCCGTACGCAAGCCATCCCAGGTGTGGTGTATTCGACTGATTTTGACATGGGCATTGCAGGCGCTGCTTATTTCGATATTGATTTGGCCAATTACCAGGTCTCCACAGGTAATTACACCGCCTGGAACCAAGGTTGGTCCTACCGCAATGATGGGGTGGATATTGAAACCACCTCGGACAATGTCAACTCCAATGGTTTCAACGTGGGCTTTTGTGCAGCAGGTGAATGGATGCAATATGATGTTGCGGTGGTGGCCAGTGCTGTCTACGATGTACAGGTAAGGGTAGCTGCTAATGGGCCTGATGGCAGGTTCCACTTTGGCGCAGGAGATGCTGATATTTCAAGTATTGTCGCGGTGCCTAATACGGGTGGCTGGCAGACTTGGCAAACGGTTACCGTGCCCAACGTCATTTTAGGACCAGCAGATAAGAAGCTGCGATTATATGTGGATAAGGCTGGCTTTAACTTGGGCAGTTTTAAATTTATTCAAAAAGGCCCAACCAATACCCTTGCTACCAACTTCGTCTCAGCCGTTACGATGGATGAGCATACTGTTCAATTGAATGTGAACAAGCCTTTGGCTGGCCCAATCCCTGCTTCGCCTGCTAATTTCCAGCTCTTTGTAAATGGCAATGCCATTACGATTACCAACACCGTTTTGAATACTGGAAATCCCCGTATCATCAATTTCACAGTGAATCATACTTTCAAATCCAGTGACATCATAAAAATCTCCTACACGGGAACACAAATCAATGCGCAGGATGGCACCCTATTGAACACTTTCAGCCAGAAAGATGTGCTGAACACCATTGCCATCGTACACCCTGTACCGGGCAAGGTGCAAGCCGAGGCCTTCTTTTACCAATCTGGCATATCGCTAGAAAATACCAGCGATGTTGGTGGTGGGCAAAACATCGGATACCTTGACCCTGGTGATTACCTTGATTATTATATCAACGTCGCTCAATCTGGCTTTTATCAAGTTGCTTATCGAACGGCAGCATTGAGCGAGAGTGGACAGGTGAAAATGCAGCTGATAGATACCAATGGCAATGCCACCACGCTACATACCGTAAGTTTTCCGTCCACCGGAGGCTGGCAAACCTGGACAACGACCAATACAACCGCTTCCCTGTATGCCGGTCAACACCATATTCGGGTGACCATTACCCAGCCACTTTTTAATATGAACTGGTTTGAGTTTACTTTTTTGACGGCCTCTCAGGAGCCAGTATTGTTGGAAGGATTGACCGTGTTTCCAAATCCATCTAATTCGCTTTTTACACTTCAAACTACCTTCAAAGAGCGGCAGAATATGGAAATGCAGGTCGTTGATTTCTTGGGACGAACTAAAATTTCAAAATCACTGAGAGGCATTTCCAGCCTGCAAGAAACGCTGGACTTGGGAGCATTTCCAGCTGGTCATTATTATGTAATCCTTCGGGCAGAAAACGGCGCCATGTTTACCAAGAAATTATTGAAGTTGGGAAATTAGCGTTCCCAAGTTTGAAACACACACTAAATATCGAAAAACAGGCCGAGCGGAACCCGTCCACTCGGCCTGTAATAGAAATCTAACTTATCTTTCACTCTCTAATCACCTTATTCTGTGCACTTGGCGAGCCATTAATTGGATTCAATCGAGCCAGGTCATTCCCTGGGAAAAACACGGAATAATCCGTCCATCCAGAACTTGATCCCATCAGGTATCGTGGGTCAGGGCGGTAATAGTCTGTGGAGATTATTTGCGCACCGCTGGCAAAAGCCTTCTCCCGGCGATTGGTATTGCCAGTGCGGGCTTCCACAGTTTCAGCATCTGCACGGGTACGAACCATGTAGCCATCCTGGACAAGCCCTTTTATTGCTTGGAAATTTGGAACAGGGTCATCAAGTTTGACAAATGCCGTTTCCGGGTTGCCTGGTTGTGAGAACAAGAACATGGTGGCACCCTGCAAGCCGGGATAGAGGCTCAGGTAGGCTTCTTTCTCGTTGTTGGAATTCACCATGACAAACATGACCTTGCCCCTCGCATCGCCCAACCTTGGCCATTTCTTATGCGTAACTGCTTGGTTAAGGGTATTGAACCCACCCCTTACCATATCTGGCGTAATGACGTTGGTCAGGTCATGGCCGAAGATGGCCCTAATCTCTTGGTCAATTGTGCCGAGGTTGGCGGCCGTGAACGGAATCGTGTTGGTGAAGTTGTTTGGAATGGTGTAAGGCGGCGGCAATTGCTCCAGTCCAGCCAATTCAGTGTGCGGATTATCCTCCTTTGGTTCCACCAAAATGGTTATTGGAAGGTGGTTTGGGTGTGCATCCGACCAGTTTTTCACAGCCGTCAAACCTTGTTTGAACGTATAGTAATTGACATTGTAGTCGAGGTCGGGGTAGTGCAGCATTTTGAGCCCTGGAGCTCCCAACGCTGGCACGTTTGAATAACCTGCCTGCACATCGTTGGCTACCACAGCTTTGCCGTAACGGAAGTAAAACAACCCACCGTTGGGGTCATCAAAAACGTCAAGTTCGATGCTGCGAATACCATATTCATCAAATTGTACACCTAATGGCAGGTGTTCGTAATCCCAGCTATCTGGGTCGAAACTTGATGGCAGCAACTGTCCATTTTGGTACATGAATCCCAAAATATAGGGGTCTGTCCGCTTGCGGTAACTATTATGGCTACCTATTAATTGCAGTTGATTGATTGGTAAAAGATTTACCGCAATATCACATCCAACTGGCAAATTGGCGTCGCAGAGGGAATAGCAGCATTGGTAAATTGGGCCGGCGTTGATGGTTTCACCACAAGGATTCAAGTACCCGTTTTTTACCTTGTAAGCAGGCCATTTTTTGAGGCCGCTGCAAAACATGGATGCCAGCGGGTCACCGCCCGTCCATTTCCATCCTCCAGCGGAGCGGTCGTCAATGTCATCGCTCGCTACTTCCTGCGTTTCTTGCCAACTCCAAAGAATCTCGTCCCGGTCGTATGCCTCTACGAAAAGCAGTGCGTAAACCAAGTCTTCATTTGTTTTAGGGTCACCTACGGAACGCAAATCCCGCTCCGTCAGCCCGTCCTTGTCTTCTTTGAGGTCAAATAGTTTTAAGGCAAACTGTTCGGAAGCTATGGGATTGGGTAAGTCAAAATTGTCGTCAAGCGTCAATTTTGTGTACTTAGCAGCGTGTGCTTGAAGTGTGTCAATTTCCTGTGGGTCGTTTTGGCAAGCAAAAAAAGCTACCATCCCCAATGTCAGAAAAGAGGCTAGTGTCAGGTATTTCATAAAATGGAAATTTGGTGCCTACTTGGGAATCAGGGGCATTGGCAATCCCCTTTTAAACTAGGCTTTGGCCAGATAGGCATTGAAGAATAAGTCCTTCAGGTAGGAGTCGATAAACAAAAATGTAAAAGGATGGCGAGCTTACAAATGAGTTTCAGCACAAAACCAAATGATTAATATCAAATGGTGCATTGATTTTTGAAAACGAGCACCTCTCGAAAAAGGATTAGGAGGTATTTGAACTGGCGGAAAACGGTTAGAATTACAGAAACGCCCGTGCTAATTCCTCCCATTCTGACTCCAAACTCCCAGTAAAAACAGGCTTCCCCGCCAGCCGATACCAGTAGCCAGCGTTCCATTGGTCGCCTTCTTTTCGATGTAAATAGGCATGAATCCATGAGCCGTCACGGGTGTGGATGTCTTGGGCGATGTTGTGGGCGGCCTCCCAGTCGCCTTGGGCATCTTGCCAGAGGGCTTGGAGCAATGGGTTGTCGGGC
>JAHEAS010000464.1 GCA_024642645.1 Saprospirales bacterium
TTGATGCGAGCGCTGCGGTTGGCGTTTTTCAAATCAAAAATCAACTGCGCCAAATCCTCGATGGAGTAGATATCGTGGTGCGGCGGCGGCGAGATCAGCCCCACGCCCGGCGTCGAATGGCGCACCTTGCCAATCCATTCGTCCACC
Source organism: Saprospirales bacterium (assembly GCA_024642645.1). Taxonomy (GTDB): domain Bacteria; phylum Bacteroidota; class Bacteroidia; order Chitinophagales; family Saprospiraceae; genus UBA6168. The sequence goes on from JAHEAS010000464.1 coordinate 148, forward strand.
TTGTGGCCAGGGAGTTGGCCGCCCTCACCGGGCTTTGCGCCTTGCGCCATTTTTATTTGCAGTTCGTCGGCTTCGGTGAGGTAAAGGCTGGTCACGCCAAAGCGGCCGGAAGCGACTTGCTTGATGGCGCTGCGCAGGGGTTTGGAATTGGGGAATTGGGGAATTGGGAAATTCTTGGGGATGCTGTGCGATATCTCGCCCAATTCCCCAATTCCCCTCAATTCCTCAATTCCAAAATATCGCCTTTCATCCTCACCGCCCTCACCAGTATTGCTCTTTCCGCCGAGGCGGTTCATGGCAATGGCCAAGGTCGTGTGCGCCTCCCACGAGATGCTGCCGAAGGACATGGCGCCCGTTGCGAAGCGCTTGTAAATATTCTCCGCTGGCTCGACTTCCTCGATGGGGATGGACGGGCGCAGTTTTTTGAACTCAAACAAACTGCGCAACGTGACGGCCCGCTCGCTCTGTTCATTGATGACCTTCGAGTATTTTTTGAAGGTGGCATAGTCGCCCATCCTCGTCGAGTGTTGCAGCAGGTGGATGCTTTGCGGGTTAAAAAGGTGCACTTCGCCCTTTCGTTTCCACTGGTAAATGCCCCCGACGGGCAGGCGGTCCTGCGGGATTTCCTTTTTGCTGAAAGCAAGGAAATGCTTCGCCAGCGTCTCTCGTGCGATATCGTCCAGGCCCATGCCCCCGATTCGGCTGGTGGCGCCTGTGAAATACTTGTCCACCACGTCTTGGTTCAGGCCGATGATTTCAAAAATCTGCGCACCGTGGTACGATTGCAGCGTGGAGATGCCCATTTTGCTGAAAACCTTGAGCAGGCCGTCGTTCACGGCCTTGATGTAGTTGTATTCAAGTTGCCCTTCGGAAAGGTGGGTCTCGATTTTGCCGCGCTGCTTCATGTCCCGGATGCTCGACAGGGCGAGGTAGGGATTGATTGCGGTAGCACCAAAGGCCAACAGCGCGGCGAAATGGTGTACCTCCCACGCATCGCCCGCCTCAACGACCAGCCCCACCTGACCCCGCAATCCCTTGCGAATCAGGTGGTGGTGAATGGTGGCGGTACACAGCAGCGAAGGGATGGCGGCGTGCGTGGAATCCACCGCCCGGTCTTGCAGCACGAGCACCTGGAAGCCGTCGTTCACGGCGTCCACGGCGTAGCGACAGATGCGGTCGAGGGCTTTTTTCATGCTGCCCGGCTGGCCATCGGCCCGGAAGTACATCTGGAGGGTTTTCGCCTGAAAACTGCCGGTGTCAATGCTCCGGATTTGCTCCAGCTCACTGTTTTTCAGCACGGGATGCTTCAAGGCCACGGTGTGGCAGACCTCCGGTTTTTCTTCCAGCAGGTTGCCGATATTGCCCAAAAATGTGGCCAGCGACATGACCATCCGCTCGCGAATGGGGTCAATCGGCGGGTTGGTCACCTGCGCAAAAAGCTGCTTGAAATAGCTGCTCAAATGCTGTGGTTGCGTGCTCAGCACGGCGAGCGGCACGTCCGTGCCCATTGAGCCGATGGGTTCCTTGCCGTCGAGCGCCATCGGCGCAAGCAGGGTGTCGAGGTCTTCGCTGGTGTACCCAAATGTTTTTTGGTACTTGAACACCTGCGCCGATTCCATGTCGGTGAACTGTATCCTCGGCGGCGACAAATCTTCCAGCCGGATTTTATGTTTTTCGAGCCATTCGCCGTAGGGTTTTGGGGCGCAAATTTCCGCCTTCAGCTCCTCGTCGCTGATGATGCGGCCTTTGGACAAATCCACCACGAACATCTTGCCGGGCTGCAATCGCCCGTGCTCCTTCACGAGTTTTGGGTCAATGGGCAGCACCCCACTCTCCGAGGCCATGATTACGCGGTCGTCGTGGGTCACCGTGTAGCGGCTGGGGCGCAGCCCGTTGCGGTCGAGCGTGGCGCCGATGATGTTTCCGTCGGTAAACGAGATGGAAGCCGGGCCGTCCCAAGGCTCCATCATGGAGGCATGGAACTCGTAGAACGCCTTGCGGACGGGGTCCATTCGGTCGTCACCGTCCCAAGCTTCGGGGATGAGCATCATCATCACGTGCGGCAGTGAGCGGCCAGCATGGGTGAGCAGTTCAATCATGTTGTCGAGGCAGGCAGAGTCGCTGGCGTCCTCGTCCACGATGGGCAGCAGCATGTCCATTTCCTCTTTGGTGAAAAAAGGCGACTCGAAGCCCTTTTCGCTGGCCCGCAGCCAGTTGAGGTTGCCTTGCAGGGTGTTTATCTCGCCGTTGTGGGCGATGAAACGGAAGGGCTGCGCCAGCTTCCAGGATGGGAAAGTGTTCGTCGCAAAGCGGCTGTGTACCAATCCGAAGGCGCTGGCGAGGCGCTTGTTGCTGAGGTCAGGGAAATATTGGCGCACTTGCAGGCTCGTGAGTTGCCCCTTGTACACCACTGTTTTGTGGGAGAGCGAGGCGATGTAAAAGCCGATTTCGTCCTTCGGAACAGTGTCTTTTGCGAGGTGGGTAGCGTAGTTGCGCAGCACAAAGAGTTTGCGCTCGAACTCCTCCGGCGTGATGACGCTATCCGGTCTGGCGATGAAAACTTGCTCCATTTCCGGCTCGACGGAAAGTGCCGTTTCACCAATCCCCGCTGGGTTCACGGGCACTTTGCGCCAGCACAAAATCTCCAGTTCCAGCCGCTCGGCGGCTCGGGTGAAAATCTCCCGGCACTCCTCCCTCAGCCTGATTTCCTTCGGGAAAAACAGGACACCGATCCCGTACTTACCATAAGTAGGTAGTTGCGCGCCGAGTTTCAGGCATTCTTCGAAAAAGAACTCATGCGGCGTTTGAATCAGGATGCCCGCACCGTCGCCAGTGTTTTCTTCACAACCGCACGCGCCGCGGTGTTCCATGTTCTCCAGTATCGTCAGTGCGTCGGAGACGGTTTGGTGGTTTTTGTTGCCTTTTAAATTGGCTACAAAGCCGATGCCACAGGCATCGTGCTCGAATTTGGAATCGTACAGACCTTTGTTTTGCATAAAAAATGGGTTTCGGTTGTATTGGTTAGGCCTGTGCTGGTTTTATCACTCCACCTCCACCGGCTGATTCTCCGGCCGCAAACTCCGCACCGTCTTCCCCGCTTGCCACATTTCACTGTCACGGAGTTCGGTCAGTTCGACTTCCAGTTTCTCTCGGTAGTCGGGCTGGCTGTTGGAGGAAATGGACTTAGCGGCCTCTTTGCCAGTGGCAACGCTGTCGTAGAGTTCGTTGAAAACGGGCAGGGTGGCGTCCCGGAATTTCTTCCACCAATCCAAAGCGCCGCGCTGGGCGGTAGTGGAGCAGTTGGCGTACATCCAGTCCATGCCGTTCTCGGCGACGAGCGGCATGAGCGACTGCGTGAGTTCTTCCACCGTCTCGTTGAACGCCTCGCTGGGCGAGTGTCCACGTTGGCGCAACACCTCGTATTGCGCAGCGAAAATGCCCTGAATGGCGCCCATGAGTGTGCCACGCTCGCCCGTCAGGTCGGAGTACACCTCTTTTTTGAAATTGGTCTCAAACAGGTAGCCGCTACCGACGGCGATGCCGAGTGCAATGGCCCGCTCCCAAGCCCGGCCGGTGGCGTCTTGGTGGATGGCGTAGCTGCTATTCAGCCCCCGACCTTGCAGGAACATCCGGCGGAGCGAAGTGCCGCTGCCTTTCGGTGCTACGAGTATCACATCCACATCGGCTGGCGGGACGATGCCCGTCTGGTCGTTGTAGGTGATGCCGAAGCCGTGGGAGAAGTAGAGCGCCTTACCGGGCGTGAGGTGCTTTTTCACCGTGGGCCAGAGGGCGATT
>JAHEAS010000013.1:0-9536 GCA_024642645.1 Saprospirales bacterium
TAACCCTACCACCATTATCCTAACTACCTACTACCGCAGGGGCGCAAGACGGTCGCCATGCCTTACTTACTCATATTCCAATACCATCATTAAGATGGTCACCATTAACTTTAACGCCGGAGGAATAATTACTGGTGACCAGGCTACTTGCGATACATACGATCCAACTATAATTAGCAATTCCGCTTACCCTTCCGGCGGTGTGGATGGTACTTTCACCTACCAATGGCAACAAAGCACTGACAACGGAACCACTTGGGCTATCATACCAGCGCAATTTGGGGAAACGCTTGACCCTGGGGTCATCACAGTTACCACATGGTATCGGAGGCAAAGCCGCAGGTCGCCTTGTTCGACTTGGATAAATTCAAATGTGGTCGTAAAAACAGTCCTTCCATCACCTGATTTTACTATCAAAACCTTCCCTGATGCATCCGGCTATATTTGCGAATGGACACCATATGTATTCGAGGCAAATGATATGGGGCCTGGCGCAACCTATTCTTGGAACTTTGGTGCTTACGCAATACCATCTACTGCATCTGGTATTGGACCGCACATGGTCACCTACAATGTGCCAAACGGGATTCTGTTCACTCCAAATACCGTCATATTGTCTGGTTCAGTGGGTGGGTGCAATGACAAGGATTCTATCATTTATAATGTTCGTCCACAGATTTCAGTTATTGGTACTTCGCTCGTTCACCCAGCTGATTGTGAAATTAACAATGGTGAGATTACAATTAACGCCAGTCACCCTATTTTCACCAATGTTCAGGCGAGCATAGACGGAGGTGTCACTTGGGATGACGAGCCGCTACATTTTGATAGCCTTTACTCAGGTATTTATCCTATAAAATTGCGCTATGATGATGGTGATTGTGTATATGACTATGGTAGCGTGACTCTTAAAGATCCACTCTCACTTTCAGCTGATATTGAAGTTTCTCAATCAGTAGGATGTGCTGGAGAAGACTTCATTTTTGAAGCATTCAAAACTGATAGCCTAGGCTCTGATTTTGAGTGGAACTTTGGCCCTGGAGCAACTCCAGCTACAGCCAGTGGGCTAGGGCCTCATACGGTAACATTTAGTAATTCAGGCACGCAAACCATTCAATTATCCATCAAAGAAAACTTCTGCACTGGGTACGTAGATACCATGCTGACTATCGTCGGCAATTTCACCTCAGCTGGCTTAATCGCTGGAAGTGAAGACCTGTGTGGCGTACCGATGAGCAATACAAACACATCACTTTCGCTGCCTAACGGCGGCTCTGGCGGCACTGCTGAATACCAATGGCAATTGGCAGAGGATGATGGAAGTGGTGGATGGACTGCATGGACTGATATCTCAGGTGCCAATGGAACAACTTACTCACCTGGGCTAATTTCTGTTTCCTCGAAATATAGAAGAGGGGCCCGAAGAGCACCCTGTGGTAACTGGGTTTACTCCAACGTAGTCATAAAGCGCCTGTCAAACGTACCACTGCCTGTAAACGATGTTTACAGCTCTGCATGCCCAGGCATTCTATTTTACGACTATGTCTCTAGCAATGATGGCAACCTTTCGAACCCGGTTTACACCATAGAAACCATGCCACTCAACGGCCTGTTGGACCTTGATACGGATGGTGAGTTCGTGTACACGCCAAATGCGTCATTCTGCGGAAGTGATCAATTCACCTATCGGGTTTGCAATAATGGTACAAGTTGCTGTGCTACGGCTACAGTAACTATCGACATGAATGACGCTGTGCCTCCTGTACTCTTGAACATCCCGGCCGATTTAACCATCAGCTGTGATGATGAGATACCATTGCCTCCAATTGTAGATGCACAGGAAAACTGCCATACAATTACCCTTGGTATGGATGAAGCTTCCAACCAAGGTGATTTGGACAGTTGCTCCATTTACTCCTATGAACTCACAAGAACCTGGACAGGTAGCGATTATTGTGGCAACAACGCCTCAAAAAATCAGGTCATCAACATAGCGGACATCACCTCACCAGATATTTACCGGATTTACAAATTGCCAAATGGGAAAAAAATGGTGGCCGGCGTGATGGAAAACGTATCGCATCGTTGGAAAACCATTCGTTTCCCCGTACAGTTTTCGAGTGTGCCAATAGTCTTTTCCCAGGTGGTTACCAAGAACGATGGCACTCCTATCGTAGTTCGGATGCGCAATATTTCCACCTCGCAATTTCAGGTGAGAGTACAGGAAGAAGAGAACGAGGACGGCATACATGGTTTGGAGAGCATTGCCTGGATTGCAATGGAAAAAGGTGAAGTGACTGGTAGCATGCCTTTTGAAATTGGTAAAGAGCTCGTGAGCAGTAGCGTTGCAACCATTAATTTTGCAACACCGAAGCCGTCGCCTGGATTCATTGGTGCCATCCAAACGTTTAACGAGAACAATCCAGTCAGTTTGCGCCTTACCGCTTTGACTTCTACACAGGCAAAAGTCTTCTGTCAGGAAGAACTTTCTTTCGACCCTGAAGAAAACCACGGTTTCGAAACGGTTGGATACATGGCCATGAATGGGTTTGGGAATTTGACAAACTTTGACGGAGAAATTATCGGAGAGATTGGAAAACTTGACCTCGACAGCACCACCGTTACCGTCAATCTTTTACACAAATACCACAACCCTGTCGTGGTTTTTGGTGGCATCACCTACAACGGCACTCAACCTGCCATGGTAAGGGTCACAAATTTGAACCCAACCAGTTTCAAAGTCCGTGTTGATGAATGGAAATACCTTGATGGTTTTCACCTTATCGAAAACTTAACCTATATGGTAGTGGAAGGAAGCATCCCGTTTGACCGGACGGTTGAATGTAGTGCTATACCTGTGCCCCCGACCATTGGTGTGCAAATAGTGGGCATGGACAACTGTGACGTTTCGACACCACTTACGATTACGGACAGTCCATTTACTTTTGATTGTGCAAATGATACGCTGTTCACTCGCACATTCCATGTGCAGGACGAATGTGGCAATTTCACCACCATGACCCAAGTTTATACGCTTCGGGACACTACACCGCCAACATTTACACCACCTGCTGACATCACAGTAACCTGCCAAACCAATCTTGACAGCCTGGCTTATTTGGGTGATGTGGTAAACGAGCACGACAACTGCTCGACTGGCTTGGAGGCAACTTATACGAACGACAATACCAACCGCTTTGGCTGTGAAGGATATATTATCCGAAACTGGACCTTGGTGGACAACTGCGGAAATACCACAACGCATTATCAAATCATCGTCATTTACAACGACAACGATGCTGATGGAGACGGCCTTCCCGACTCTTTTGACCTTGATGATGACAACGATGGAATACCAGACGTGGACGAGGGCCCAGGCGATACGGATGGTGACGGCATACCAAATTCACTTGACCTTGATAGTGACAACGACGGCATTCCAGATATCATCGAAGCTGGCTTTAATGATGTAAATGGCGATGGGATAGTTGACTCTTTTGGAGAACCAGATTGGGATGTAGATGGTGATGGTCTTGCAAATGAAGCAGATGCTGATGAAAATGACCCATCACTCGCTGCATCAGATAATTTTGACCCATTGGACCACCTGCACGACAGCGACGGTGATGGTATCCCCAATTTCCTTGACCTCGATAGTGACAATGATGGCATTCCAGACCTTATCGAGGCTGGAGGCGTGGACACAGACGGTGATGGCGTAATTGACTACGCCACAATAGGAGACCCCGGCTCAATGGAAGATGCCGACGGAGACGGCTTCGCTGACAGATACGACCCCGATGACGATTCAATTTTTGGTGTTGAAGACCCCGGCGCTGCACTTATCACCAATAATAATGGTACTTATGGCGGCAACAACAATGGCCCAGGCCCCGATACCGATGGCGATGGAATTCCCGATTTTCTTGACCTTGACAGCGACAATGATGGTATCGTAGACCTGATTGAAGTGGGCGGCGTGGACAAAAACGGGAACGGCCGCATTGATGATGATGACTTTATCGATGCCAACGGGAACGGGTTCAACGATGTTTATGAAACCTATGTCCTGATTTTCACCGATTCGGATGGCCCTAATAACGACGGGCGACCGGATGATGACGATGGGGATGGTTCAGCATACAATGGTGGCGACGCCGATCATGATGGCATACCAAACCACCAAGACACCGATAGCGACAACGATGGCATCAATGATATCATCGAGGTGGGTTACGCCACACTTGACGCCAACCATGATGGGCATATTGACACTGTGGTTGACATCAACGGGGATGGTCTGAACGACAGTTCTTCAGGCGTGATATTCACGGATGGAGATGGTAGTTTGCCAGATGGCAAGCCAGAGGATGGCGCCGACACCAACACTACTGCATACGGAAGCGTACTGGCGGATGGCAGTTTTGGTCAAAACAACGGACAGCCAGACCTTGACGATGATGGTGATGGTATTCCTAACTTCCTCGACACCGACAGTGATAACGACTTTTTGTTGGATATAATAGAAGACACCAACGGCAACGGCATTACAGATACTGGTGAAACAAATTACCTTAATTCCGATACTGATGGTGACCTAATTTTGGATGGCGTGGAAGACTCCAACCATGATGGCAAATATCAACCGGGCATTGAAACCGACCCACTTAATGTAGATACGGACAATGACGGCCTGAATGATGGTGTGGAAGATTCCAATCAAAACGGTATAGTAGATATTGGCTCTGAAAGTGACCCTCGCAACCCTTGTGACCCAGTGGCGACACCAGCATGTGTTGGTGTCCGGCTGGCATTAAATGCTCGATTGTCTGGCGCACTTATTGGCAATTTCGTTACCCCAATCATGTTTGACTATCTTCGTGAAAAAGGGTATTTGCCAACAAAAGAACCTTACGATGCCATGGATGATTTCGACCATGTAGGCGACCAAGGTGGGCTTGAAGTTGTTGCCCCGAGTGTTTTCAACGTAATAGGACCGAATGCGATTGTTGACTGGGTGTTCATTGAACTCCGAAACCACCTGGATCCTCAACAAACCATTGCGACCCGTTCTGCACTCATCCAACGTGATGGGGACATCGTGGATGTTGACGGAATTTCGACCGTTCGATTCGATTCGATACCGAGCGGGGAATACTATGTGGCAGTTCGCCACCGGAACCACCTCGGTGTTGCGACATTGGTACCTAGGATGCTATCCCCTACCCCAACAGCTATCGACTTTACAAGCACCGGCACATTGGTCTATGGCAACCAATCACAAACTTCAATAAATGGCATCCAGGCCATGTGGCTGGGTGATTTGAACAGTGACGGAAAAACCATTTTCCAAGGACCTGGAAACGATATCAACTCCTTGTTCTTCACGGTGGTACTTGACCCAAATAATACAGACCAGTTGGCCAATTTCATAACAACTGGTTACAGTACTGACGATGTAAACCTCGATGGGTTAATCATTTACCAAGGTCCAGGCAATGACCGCTCAATGTTATTGTTACATTCTATTCTGAAGGCACCAGCAAATACTAATTTGCTGACAAACTATATCATTTTACAACAATTGCCTTGATTAGGTTGGGGATGATTTAGCTAATAAATAAGTCCACAAAAAAGCGGCAGTGCCTACAAGCATTGCCGTTCTTTTTTTGCAACAATATGTCCCGTCCTGAAATAGCGTTACACAAAAAAGTAACAAAATGGACAAAGCCTTAGAAGTCAAGTACGTAAAGCGGACCCAGCAGGACTATTCCTATGCTTTTAAATTGCAAGTAGTGGAAGAAATAGAAAGGGGTGAACTGAGCCAAGGGCAGGCGAAAAAAAAGTATGGGATACAAGCCGGCTCCACCCTTCACGAATGGCTCCGGAAATTTGGTAGCTTTGACAGGACCTACGAGCTCAACCTGAAAAAGATGAAAAGTCCCGAGCAAAAAATGCTGAACTTGAACATCAGGTCATGGCTGGAGAACAAGGACAAGAGCCTTGAAAGCCACTTGGAACAAACGGACAAGGAGTCCATCTTCTTTGACATGATGATAGACATGGCCAAAGAGGAGTTCAAAACCCCTATCAGAAAAAAGTCTTTGTCCGGTCAATCGACAAGTTCAGGGCAGCACACGGGGAAACCGTTAGCAGCACCTGTAGGTTGACCGGGATAAGCCGGCAATGCTACTACCGGGCAATAAGCGTGCGGCAATTCACAGATAAAAAGAGAAGCCTGACAACTAGTGATATGGTGCAGAAATCTAGCATCAAATTTTCCTGAGATGAACGTCACCCGGCCAATTGAAATAGCTGAAGGTTACATTTTTGATTTTTAGGTTAACGGATTCTACGCTGTTTCCCGCATTATTAAAAATGAAAGCCTTGGTTGGCAGTCGAAAAAACACCCTGCCATTTAAACTCGGGTTGCGTTGTTCGGCGACTTGCCCGTTGAAGGTGTGCTGATGATTTATTACCGTACTGATAAAATGGCAGCATCCCATACCATACTCGGGAATCTCCCAATGGTCCAATCCATTGTTAGTGAGGTCTAGAAACTACTCCCCTCTCAAAACAGACCTGATTTTCTGCGATGCAGAAATGAGCTGCACAACTTTAGATAACCCTATCCACATCCCCGCCCAATTCCCGGTTGAATATCCCAAGGGGGATTGCTGTTGGTGGGAGCTATTGATGGAAAATAGCCACCTGACTTTTCCTCTCCATCTGCTTCAAGAACATTACCTTGACAGGTGCAACATTTATGTTCTTTGAGCATTCGCTTCCGATGTTTCAAGACATCGCTATCTGCTAAATGGACTTATACTAATTGACTTACAAGCACTGTCTAGTCTTGGAATATCAATACAAGATTAACGACAAACAACATGAGTCATCCCGTTTCCCTAGTTAGATAAATCCAAATTGAAGCGTAAAAAGGTGATTAGCACCAAAACACTTAAAGCTAGACAAAATAAACTGTCATTGGGGTGCAACGCACTGGAATGCTTACGTGAGTTCAAAATGCAAGGTTCCGGTGCGCTGTACCTCATAAAACATTGGTAATCAATAGATAAAAAGATTTAAGTGGGCTGCGCCTTTCGTTTCAAAAATTGGGATGATTCATGTTTGCTTTTACAGGTTCTCATTTTAACTTCAGATAGTTGATGGGGTGCTTCAGCAATGAGCATTTTTGAAGAGAAAGATGGCTTTTCGTTGTTGTAATTTTCGATTGGATTTTTAACAAGCGCCTTCATCAGGCTGAAGTTGCTGTTTTCAAAACGGCAATTAATTCCAGATTCAAGATTCCGTTCACCCTATCTGCCACTGCATTTTGATGGGGAACGTATTTTCCCATAATACTGCACTTGACGTCCGCCTAGGCAAGTGCTTTTGATAAACATAGCGGTAGAGTTTTACGCCCTGTCAGCGTGATGCAACAGGTCGCCATTAGGGTAATAACGGTTCTTGACCGCCATTTTCAAGGCGGCCGATGCCCCGGCGGCCGTCAAACTTTCCGAGACGTCGTGCCTCATTATCTTTTACTACTAGGCATCCGTCAATTGCGACGGGCACATTGGGAGCTTGTAATTGCCGACGTACGCAATATCCGAGACCAATACCTGCTCTGGCCTTTTTATTGTCAGACCCACTACAAGGTTTTTGTGTTTTTAGAACCGGCGGTGCGAGTCCATTGTCATGTGGCATTGCTTTTTGGCTTGATTAACAGTCAGTTAGCCCTTAGTGAATTGGAAACAACACTTCTTTGCTTTTGCTCTTTCTCTCCGCTCTCCTAAAAGTGCTGGATAGGCTCTGCTTTGCGCCGCTTTTGACTGCTGGCAAAACTAATGGCACAGTCTAAGGCCACCTGCGACGACTTGTTTCACACGAAATATATTTACAGGTCACCTGTGGAAATGCCAAAAACAGCGACAAACGTGACACAACCAAGGCGGGAAAGGTCAAAAGTTAAGAAGTTTAATTTACGCTGTATTTAGAGCCTATCCGAAAACCTCGTCTGAGTCAGAAAAAGATGCATTTTATGGTTCTGGCGAAGGATTTTTTTGAAGGCATAGCAGCGCTATGGCTTCAAAAAAATACAAAGTCAGGTTCATTAAAGGCGCTTTTTGTGGCCATAGGGGGTTTTCGGATAGGCTCTTAGTGTGTCAAACAATGCCCCAGCCAACTTTCAACGTTACGAGCTTGGCACACAGTATGGTGTGATTTTTTTTGACCAACCCCTTGGTCTCCGTACCCTTGCGTCCATGATAAGGACCACCACATGGACTGCTTTGAGTTTCTGTATTGCCGCCCGACAATTGTCCGATGGTATTTCTGCCGACTCTTATCCTGGTCAACAGGCAGGTGCTGCTTACAGGTTATCCGGGCTCTTGCCTGAATTTGAAGATTGACTGGACAAGGACTTTTTTCTGATAGGGATTTTGAACTCATCTTTGGCCATGTCTATCATCATGTCAAAGAAGATGGACTCCTTGTCCGTTTGTTCCAGCAGCATGACCTGATGTTCAAGCTCCAGCATCTTTTGCTCGGGGCTTTTCATCTTTTCAGGCTTTAGCCCGTAAGCACTGTGAAGCCTGCCAAAATTACGGAGCCATTTACCAACGGTAGAGCCGGTTTGTCTCCCGTACTTTTTTCGCCTGTATCTGACTCTGTTCCCCACCTATTATTTGTCCCACTACATGCATTTTGACAGCAGATGAGTAGTCCCGTTCACTTTAAATAACTCATGCTACACAGTCTCCTCCGGCCTAATTTCTTTTAGCGGAAAATCAGTTCAAAATCCGTTAAAAACAAAATCCTGTTTGTCCAAAGGAGTCCTTTGGACAAACAGTGCGGCGTTTTTAACGGAATCTCAGACCTGCTTCACTAAAATGAAAAAGGCCGGCCAGGACCCAACATAAGAAAGTTGCGTAACATCAGTTAAATAATTGACTTCTAACCTTTTGACTATTCTGTCACTTTCTTGTGTGGCACAATGTCAGGACAGGAAAATCAAGTAAATAAAAAAGCCCTGGTAGAATTACTTCCCCAGGGCTTTGCTCATAAAATTTAAAGTAAGTTTAAAAATGAATGGTTCAAATCATGCTTATTTGTTTGGATGTCGTTTGTGCATTAAGGCAACTTTTCAAGCAGGATGAAATTGCCCAAGTGCAGGGCATTTTCTGGCGATGATAAAATTGCATTGAGCAATAACATTGCCCTATCGTTAGCTGGGCCTTGGTAAATGCTCTTTCCGTCAAGGTTCAAGTCTGCTTGTCTATAGCCAGTGACAATGTAATTGGCCAAACTCTGCTCGTTTGATGGGTATAACAAGATTGCTTGGAACAAGTGTGTCACGTCATTGGAAGGACCTTGGTACACAACCTTTCCATCGTTGTTGAAGTCCCCTGGCCAGAGTGTCATTTCGCCATTGCGAAGGTATCTGGACTCATTGCCATACACATGCAAATTAGGGTCGCTAAAATCAATTTTCGTGGTCGTAGGTGTAAGCAGATAAGGGTCTTCTGTCATTA
>JAHEAS010000013.1:9546-14951 GCA_024642645.1 Saprospirales bacterium
CGGGACGGCTTGCTGAGCGCAGCTCAACCAGCACCCAGTCAACTGGCGCATCGAGGCCCGTGACGTAGAGCAAGCCGGGCGTGAAGGATTCTTTGTATTGGTTATTGGTAGTGCCACCATTTCCAGATGGGTTGTCAGGATTTGCTGGCACACCTATGTGATTAATATGCGTCAACTTGGTATAAGGCTCCGTGGTTGTCAACAACAATTTTTCCCGAAGGTCGTCACGCATGGTGTTGAGGGCGTCGTTGGTGCCGACCAAAGGTCCAAGCAGTTTCATCTTTATGTCCACTACTATACCTTTACAGGCCTCGCTCAAGTATGGGTCACAAGGGTCAAGCGCATTGCTTTCACCAGCATCCACCAGACCATCTTTGTTGTCGTCCTCTTCCCCATCGTCCAGTAAGTCTCCGTCCGTGTTCGGGTTGAGCGGGTCGGTTTCTCCAGCATCACGTTTGCCATTCCTGTTGCGGTCTTCCACTCCGTCACGAATTTCATCGAAGTCAGAATCAGGGTTGTAAAGATTCGTTTCACCAGCATCCACCACTCCGTTGAAGTTTTTGTCTTCAATCATATCCAAAATGAAGTCGTTGTCGGAGTCAACATCGTACATATTGAGCAGACCGTCTCCGTCTTCGTCAATATCGGGGTTGCCATTTGCGATACCAAAAGCACCGTCAGCTTGGGTGGAAACATATGGCGAGGTATCAGCATCTCCACTATCTTCAGGTCGGCCATCGAATGTTGCTCCGTCCTGTTCTGTGATGATATTACCTGATGCTTCAATCAAGTCATCGAATCCACTGTGAAGCCCATCAATAAAGTTGTCAATGATACCGTCAGAGTTGAGGTCACGAGCCGAAAGTCCCGCTTCCAGAATGTCGAAAATATGGTCGTTGTCACTATCACGGTCGAGGTGGTTAGGCATACCATCTGAATCAGCATCACCCCCAACGAATGCCGTGCCATTGCTGTCGTAGTCATGTGGGCGTAAGTTGCCAGAAGATGAGCCAGCTTCGGTGCGCACCAATGGATAAGCAGCGTATATGTCAAAATAACCATCATGGTTAGTATCCACGAAATATCCGGTTAGTTTGAGTCTTCCGTCTCCGTCAGTGTCCACGCCACCTGCTTCTATAAGGTCTGGTGTTCCATCGTTATCGCTGTCAGTGTCGAAAAAGTTGGGTACCCCGTCACCATCAAAGTCGGGATGATCGGAAGTTAGGCCACCCGAATAAGTCGAACCATCGAACTTAACCAATGGGTTGTCACTGTCTTCTGCACCTGCAATACCATCGTCATCGGAATCAAGTCGATCGTGGAATCCATCGTGGTCCACATCTGGCATGGTAAGCGGATCAGAAATCGTTGGGTAATCAAGAATGCCATCCCCATTTACGTCAGCACCACCAGCTTCTACTAGGTCAGAAATACCATCGTTGTCACTGTCACGGTCCAAGTAATTTGGCACACCATCTTGATCAATGTCATTTGTTAAAGAGCCAGGATTGAAAACCACAGATGCTCCTGAAGTACTATTGATATCATTCCCGTCAAAGCCGTAAGCAAATCCATCGTGATCATGGTCCCATCCACTTGTACCAACAATATCAATCACTCCATCGCCGTTGCTGTCCTTACCACCGATTTCGATAAGGTCTGGAATACCATCATTGTCGCTATCACGGTCTAAGTAGTTCGGAATGCCGTCACCATCAAAATCTGTATCGCCCTCCACCGAATCTGGTATCCCATCGTTATCGTCATCCAAGTCGAAAAAGTCAGCTACGCCGTCAAGGTCAGAATCAATTGGAGAAGCAATGGTGATGGTCTGTAGTTTAGAAGTTATGTTTCCACAATCATCTTCCACCGACCAAGTGCGCAGAATATAACCATTGCAACCAAGCAAATTGGTCATGTCATCTGTGTACACAGGAAATACCTCATCTGCACAATTATCATTCAAGTTGGTTGGGTGACCAGTGATTGACAGGTCATCCTTGTTTGTTCCACAAACGATAATCACGTTGGCAGGGGCATCAAACGTTGGTGCAACATTGTCACGCAGCGTATAGGTTTGCGTCAACTCCGTCTCATTGCCACAATCGTCCACCACATACCATGTACGAGTTAGTAGCGTATCTGTGGAGCAATCAAAGTTTGGTGTGTTTTCCGTCATGCGAAGTTCAATAGTCGCATCACAGTTATCCTTGGCAATTATCTGTGTTCCAATTGCCAGTGGTGCAGGAATATTATCACAGGAAATATACTTGTCCAATGGCAAGCTTCCCTCAACCACTAGATAAGATACTGATTCTACGCTGTGAACGCCATCCTGGTAGTTGTACTCGTCAAGTTTTACCTGGAAGGAATTTGGCCCCACGTTTAGTACCCGAACCGTCACCGGTGCATTGTCGTTGGCGCTTGTACCTCCAACAATTACCACAGGATTGTGATAGCTGTGCTGCAGGTTCACGGTCACCGTCGATTCGGTTACGTTTACCGAGCCTACTTCACCAAATACTTCTCCTGTATTTGTCTTGAAGTCAGCGGCATTCTGAATGGCCAGGTAGCCCACTCTCTCAAGGTTGTGATTGATTTCAGCATCAGCAGAAATTTCTTCCTGGAGGTAAATGTTCAGACCCGTTTTTGTCAGGTTGTTGAACCGCACGTTAACTGGATCCCCTTCGTTATTGGTTTGTACGCTTGCAATGAAATTAGGTGTGCTTGGATAAATTTGGGCAAATGTCCTCGCTGTGTTCGCATGGGTCAACAGCCAAGAGTTTACTTCAAATGGAATACTACCACTAATTGCACCCTTCTCAAAAGCTATCCACGACACATACTCTTTTTCATGATGGCCATCAGCACCTTCTTCTTCTTGCAACCTGACCTGGAACTGCGTGGTCGAAACGTTGCGCAAGCGCACATTCGCTGTCGACGCATCATTGCGGGTTGACAATTGCGTAAAGATGATTGGCTGTGTGGCAAAAGCAACTGGTAGTGCTACTGTCTTCCAATGTTCTGAAACATTTTCCATGACACCTGCAACTAGGCGTTTACCATTTGGCAAAGTGTAAATTCGGTAAATGTCTGGTGAAGTTTTGTCCTCGACAGATATTGTCTGCGTGGCTTGTGCCGTATTCGTACAGTAGTCCACACCATTCCATACCCTGATATAATCATAGTTGTGGAGCGCACAGGAGTCAGCGCCTTGCGTTATGAAGTGGTCAACTCCTATCGAAACGTTTTGGCAGTTTTCAATAATTTGCACGGCATCTACCAGCGGCATCTGGTCATCACAGCTGATGGAAATGTTGGCCGGTACATTCGCAATTGTTGGTGGCTCAACGTCGGTCAGGTCAATGATAACCGTGGCGGTATCACAACACACGCTGTTGTTATTACAAACAAAGTATCTGAATTCATCTGTACCGCAATAAGTTGTATTGGGTACGTATAAGATTTCGCCATCTGCTTCAAAGTCAAGTGCGCCGTTGGTCGGCCAATGCAGTAAGTTGAAGCTAGGGTTGACAAGGTTAAAGTCGTTGGCGCTCACGTTGTCAGCATAAGGAAAGCCAGGACAAACTGTGAAGTAATTGTCGTCACCAAGCGTCGGTTTAGTTACGAGAACCGAGGCCACACTGTTTGAATACACCCAATTCGAACATGGGTTGCGGCGGGCCTTACGACGGAATTCTGTGGTTGCTGAAATATTGCTTGGATCGTGAGTTGGGCCATTTGCACCAGCAATATCAGTCCAAGCACCCCAAGTCCCCGGACCAGTGCTTGCACGTTTTTCCCATTGATACAAAGTGGAGCCGCCATATCCACCAGCAGGGTTCGATCCAGCAGTGATTAGTGGAGGGTTGAAGGCGCTACATAGTGTTCCGCCACCGAGGATAGAACCTCCATCGATGAAATTTTCAACTACGGTCAAAGTAGTGTCAGTCACGCCCACACAGCCACTTTCTTCCAGTTTCACAGCTATTGTAGTTGGCCCGCCTACGGCAAACGTAACATTATGTGGTCCAGCACCCGTCGCTGTTGTAGGAGTGGCATCGTTGCCGAAGAACCAAGTATAAACTGGTGTACCTACCGTTGCCACAGCGTTGACCGTGAAGGTTTGTCCTGTGCACTCTATCATGGACGAAACAAACAAGTCAGCAGCCGGTGGTGGATCAGAAAGTGAAACATATCCGTATTTTTCTTCGCAATCGCCTGTCACATAGCGAACACGGATGTCGTAAACGCCAGCTCCGAGGTATTCAATGAAACTCGAAGAAGTCCAAGTTGCGCCACCGTCCACACTGTAAACAATGGAAGAACCAGCCGGGTAGGTGGCCATGATAGTGATGCTTCCGTTCTTGACACTACAAGCATCTGGATCGACCAAAACAACACTGTTTATGATGATTTCAGGACGCAGGGTCAACAACTTACTGTCTGAGATAGTACAGCCGTTCTGTGAAACTGTCAACTTCACAGTAGTAGATGTGGATGGGCTACCGTTTGGTACGTTAAACTGAACACTCATTGGCCCTTGGCCAGCACCACTAGGTGATGTTGCGTAAGCGCCAAAGTCCCAATCATAATTCACGCCCGCACCAGCACTCGCCGCTGCAAAGACATAGTCTGTTAGCTCACACAAACTGCCTGTACCACTGGCAGGAAAGGTTGTGATGGCTGCTGTTGGTATCGCCTTAACTTCCTTCACCACCGAGTTTGAGTTCACCCAAATACCACAAGGTACACGGCGTGCCTTACGGCGGTACTGAGTTGTTTGCGTGATAGGGCCAGGGTTGTATTGCGTGCCAGTTGCACCGGTTATTACTGACCAAGTGTTGCCACCGTCAATGCTGCGCTCCCACTGATAACCGATATAACCATCGATACCACCTGAAGGCAATGCCACACTGGTAATGATGCCAGGGTCATAGCTGCCGCAAAGCGATTCGGCGCCAGCGATAGTACCTGCATTGGTAAAATTGACAGCCACCATCTTGGTCACAATATTTGAGTAAATGAGGTTGCCACATGGTGATTTACGAGCGGCACGGCGGTATTTCGTCGTCAGGCTGATGATGCCCGGATCGTAGAATTCTTGGTTTGCTGCCGCAATATCGAGCCAAGTGCTGCCACCGTCCGTGCTTTGCTGCCACTGATAGTAAACCGTACCACTACCAGTACCTCCGCTTGGAGCGAGTACACTCAAAACACCAGTTGGGTCAAAAATCCCACAGTTGTCTTCATCTCCGACAATGATACCTGGATCAGTAAAGTTCGTCAGGACGGTTTTGACAATTGCATTGCTGTAAACAAACCCTGCACAATGCTCCCGAAGTGCGCCCCTGCGATAGCGGGTAGTCTGCGTGATTGAAGTAGGGTCGTATGTAGCATTAGTT
>JAHEAS010000465.1 GCA_024642645.1 Saprospirales bacterium
CGTCGGAGTTGAAGTCAATTTTTACCGTCCAAAGGAGGCTGTTGCTGCAATCGGTAGCCGTCAAGGCTGGTACTGTAACTGCCCCGTAACCACAGTTGGCATCCAAACTCGACACAGTAATGTTACCTGGGCAGGCAATGACTGGGGCTTGGTTGTCCTGTACTTTTATCACCTGTGTGCGCTCCCAGTAGCCCGGGCTGTTGGGTTGGTTCGGGTTGTACTGACACCAGTCAATCACTATCCATTTCCTCAAAATCTTGAAGCATGCTGGTGGGTTGATAGGCAGCAGTTGGTCGGTATGTGTTACGGCCACGAAGTCGCAATTATCTTCCGTAATGACCGGGATGTCGTAGCCAACAGGAAGGTCGTTCGGTTCAAGGTCTGGGTCGCACTGGTCGGTGGTGAAGTCACTAGGGAAGACAATGTTGCTCAAACCGAATGGGAACGAGTTGACAACTGTGATGGTCTGGGTGCAAGAAGCCGACCTGCCACCAGCATCGGTGACGGTGTATTTACGCCAGATGAAACCAGTACCGCAGTTCGTTACGTTGTTGGTTTCGGTGTGTGTCCAGGTAACGTTAGGGCAGTTATCGCTGAAAAACGGCACTGAAACGGCAGGAACAGGGTCAGAACATTCGATGGTTTTGTTGGGCGGACAGGAGATGATTGGGTCAATTTTATCCTGAACTTCCACCTCTACCATACAAGTGTTGAAATTACCAGCGGCATCGTACACCCGCAGGGAAACCATCAACAATTCGCCAATATCACAGCAGCTAAAAGGTGCGAAAGTGTCAAAAGGCGTACCGTCCACGTCGCAGTCGGAAGGCATGCGGCTTACCAACATGTGGTCAATTCCGCAGTTGTCAGAGCTGCCGTTGTTGAACGAGGTAGCCGAAACGATTGCCGTTCCATCGTCCGTCAAAGAAACCGCAGTATGTTGGATACAGACCGCCACTGGGGAGGTCACGTCCTTTACCGTCATTGTTGTGTTGCACTGTCCTACGTTGCCGCAGGCATCGGTAGCAATGTAGGTGATGGTGTGCGTACCAACTGGCACGTTCAAGATTGGGCCGCCGTTGCCATTCACAATGCCGAATGGTGTCAGCACTTTTACCGTGAAGGACGAGCAAGAATCGTAAACAACTGCTGGAGGCAAATTGAAGGATGCGTAGCAACCGCCAGAGGAACTACCCTGCGTGATGGGTGCCGGGCAGGTAATCTTGGGCGGCATATTGTCCAACTTTTTGATGACCTGGATACAAGACCACGGGTTGCCGCTGCCGGGTGTAGTCGGCAAGCACCAGTCATAAACGGTCCAAGTACGCAAAATCTTTGTGCTGCCACCGCAAATGGACACTAAGTCGTCGGTGTAAGAAGCCGCAATTTCACAGAAATTGTTGGCACCTGGCTTCACTGGATAGGCTATGCCATTCACCGTAATCATAGGGTAGCCGGTAACCGATGGATTAGTGCTTTGTGGGCCTATGCCGCATTGCAACTCCACAATGGGCGGGCAAACTGGCGTAAATATCGGGTTCGCAAGCGTCACCCGTTGAACAACGATGGTTTGGTTGCAGGTACTGGTGTAGCCGTGGTTGTCCACTGCCGTCCAGGTACGGTAAATAATTGCTACATAAGTGGAGTTGCAAGTACCGTGGTTAATAACATCTGTGTAGCTAAAACTGGCCACGCCTGAGCAGTCGTACACTGTAGGCGTCGGCACATTGCCACCATCACTGGTTGGCTTGTAATTAGACAAACAGGTTATTGTCAGGTCGGAACACATTGTAATCTGCGGGCCGAGTTTGTCCTCGATGCTAATGGTGCCCCAGCAAGAGTTGCCGCCGGGTTCGCTCACAGAGTAAAGATAAGTGTGGCCAATATGGCTAGCATTGACGTAGGGGCTTGATGACAAAGGCAAGCCTTGTAGCGTAAACAGCGAAATGGTGTACGGACCAGCACATGCCGCTGGATCTTCCAGCAGGATATCGGCGGTCATTTCAAGCGTACAATACTCGCTTGGGCCGGGTAGTGATACATTCAAATCGTCGTTGCAAACAAGGGCGCATTGAGCAAAAGCACTGTCACCCCAACTTGCGAACACTAGCAGGCACATCAGCGCTGCCGCCCGAAGTAGGCGACCCGCAGCTTGCATCCCGCTTGTAGTAGCACCCCAAAAGGTAGAAGGGGTGCGCTTGATGGGCTTAGTAAACTCGAATTTTCTCATGGGATACTAAAATTGTTAATGATTGATTGATACTAAAATACTAATGGTTGTCAAGTGCTTTTTTGCTCTGTTTCTATTGTAAAGTCTTGATTGTTAGCTTTTTAGTTATGAGTTTAGAATTATGATTGGAGGCTACTGCCCTTTCTAAACTAATAACTCATAACTCCGCTCTTCCAACCCGAGCTTTGGCGAAGGGGCTACCACAGTATGTTTGTGGTCGGCTCCCTCCGCCAGGCTCTTATGGTTGGTGGTACCTTTTCAAAAGTTCATGGGACGTTTTCTCATAGTATCAGCCCTTTTGATGGTTACCTAATTGTGACAGTCCGATCAAAAAATGTGTGTGTGTAGTTGTGTGTAAATTGGTCAAAGTGAATGTTCTATCTGGCTATAGAATCGTAGATTCACTATCGGAACTGTCGATATGAACATGGGTATCTTTGAATGGAGAATTGATAATTGAGAATTATGCGGTTGCTTTCATTCTCAATTTTCAATTTCAACGCTCCATTAACTTTTTATCATTTTGATTACCTGCCGCTGGTAGTTGCCTGCGTCCATTTCAAGGAGCAGGATGCCGGGTGGAATGTTGGCCAGGTCAAGCGGAAGTTCGTGGTGGCCTTGGTCAAATTGGCCTTCCCAAATTTTCAGCAGCCTGCCGAATTGGTCGTGGAGGCGGAAGCCGACTTTCGCCGCTTCCGGCAAGTAAAACTGCACGGTCGTTTTTTGGTCAAACGGGTTGGGGAAGTTGCTGAACAGCAATGGCTCCGTGGCTTCAGGTTCCTCGTATTCGAGCGCTACGCCCCAAGTTTGAAATTCCGTATTTTTTGCACTTAAATCACCAGCATAAGCCTCGGCAGGCGTTTGCAAGGAGTTGATTTTCAATGCATTGGATAAGCGGCCATCCGTTTTTGCCTTAAACTTCAGGGTAAAAATTTCACCCGATTCATTTAGGTCAGTACCCGATTCGTTTACCCAGCTCACGGTCAGGGCGCTGGTGCCGAGGGACTGAGGGAGACCGAAGTTGCTGGTTTTCAGCAGTCCCTTCTCTTCATTGCCACTTGCCCCTGTGGGGCTTGCCCCTGTGGGGACGGCAACGAAATCCAGCATTTTTTCATCAAAATCGAGGGTAAACTGGAAGCCGGCCATGATGCGTTCTGGGTGCGCCACGAAGGGAATGGCATACTCATGGCCAGCAACCAATTCAATATCTTTGGTATTGATTATCAGCGAGTTGTCAAATGCACCCCGCTCTTCGTTTTCCTCACCACCGAAAGTTGATGGGCTGGCACTGTTGTTCACATCGCCAACTTTTATCCCCATAAAATCGGCCGTCCAATAGTTCGTCACGATGTCGTCGAGGGCAATTGTTTCTGGGAAGGGCTGGCTGAATGGGTTCGCAGGATTCGGGAAGTTGTAGCTCACTGGCACAAAGCGCCAAGAGGTATTGCCATTTGGAAACGATGTGGTAATGTTCAGTATCAGCTTCTGCAATTCCACCAAGTCAAGCGTGGATACCACACCAGAGCGGTTCACATCGGCTGCGATGATGGCGTATGGATTATCGAGAAGCGCAATGTTAAGAATGTGCCGACGGATAAGCACGATGTCGAAGGTCGAGACACCGTTCAGCGGTTTAGTGTTATAACTTGGTGTTAGTGTGTAGTCTTGTCCCAAAGGAAGGTTGGGGAAAGCAAAAGTA
>JAHEAS010000466.1 GCA_024642645.1 Saprospirales bacterium
GCACACGCTGACACTTCCCAAGCCACTCATCCCCATTGCTGGCAAGCCGATGGTGCAGCGCATCGTCGAGGACCTGACATCGGGATACAATGGCAAAATTGAAGAAATTGCCTTCATCACCGGGGACTTCGGCAAGGAGGTGGAGCGGGAACTCGTCAGCATCGCCAACAGTTTCGGGGCGGAGGGGCGCATTTACCAACAAACACAACCACTCGGTGTAGCACATGCCATCGGTTGCGCCAGCGAAAGCCTAAACGGCAACGTGTTCATCGCCTTCAGCGACACGCTTTTCCGGGCAGACTTCCATTTTGATACCAGCGAAGACGGCATTATTTGGGTGAAAAAAGTGGAAGACCCGTCCTCCTTCGGCGTCGTGAAAACCAACGGTGAGCAGTTCATTACGGATTTTGTGGAGAAGTCGCCCGTGTTCGTCTCCGACCTCGCCATCGTAGGGCTGTACTATGTGCGGGAGGGCGAGTTCCTGCGTGACCAAATCAAGTTTTTGATAGACAACAACATCAAGGACAAGGGTGAGTTCCAGATAACTTCCGTACTGGAGAACATGAAAGCGGGCGGCTACCGATTCCGGGCCAGCGGCATTGACGAGTGGCTGGACTGTGGCAACAAGCTGAACATCGTGGACACCAACCGCAGGATGTTGGAGATAAAAAGCACGATGGAGCAACTCATTTCGCCGCAGGCGGTCCTTGAAAACTCCATCGTTATCGAACCTTGTTTTGTGGGTGCTGGCGCAAAAATCATCAACTCGGTCATCGGCCCGCATGTTTCGATTGGGAATAATTCGGTGATTACAAACTCTATCATCAAAAACAGCGTTATTCAGGGCGACACCAATGTTTCCGATGCTATGTTGACCGATTCCATGGTTGGCAACCACGTAAATTACGAAGGCCACCCTTCGGACGTGAGCATTGGCGACTACACTAGTTTTAAAGAATGACTCGATGAAGATGCGAGGATTTGAAGATTCGATGGGGTCTGCTCAAATCCTCAAATCCTCGAATATTCAAATCCTCAAATGTCAAAAAAGTACCTTTTCCCTATCCTCCTACTCATGGTCTTGTCGCTCCAGGCACAGCAAGAAGGCCAAGTGTTGCCCATGACGGAATCTGAGACGCAAATCGAAGAAACATTTATTGATGGCAACCGGGAAAAGCTGCTCGGCAATTGGGAAAAGGCTGTTGTTAAGTTCAAGGAAGTGCTCGAAAAAGACCCCAAGAATGACGCTGCTTCGTATGAGCTTGCTCGGGTTTACGAGGCACTAAAGGATACCGACAAAGCCATTGCCGCAGGCAAAAATGCCATAGAATGGAACCCCGCCAACCCCTGGTACAAATACTACCTCGCCGAGCTTTACCAGAAAGTGGACAAGGACAAGGAGGCCGCCGAACTCTATGGCCAACTCGTGAAAATGGACCCGCACAACGAGGGCTATTATTTCAAATGGGCTTACTACCTGGTGCGTGCCAGCCAACCCGCCGATGCTATCAAGGTTTATGACCAGTTGGAAAAAATGATTGGAATAAACGAAGAGACTACCCGCCACAAACAGACGCTTTACCTAGGCATGGGCGAGTACAAAAAGGCAGGGAAAGAGGTGAAAGAGTTGATTGAAAGATTCCCCAAAAACGTGGCCTACCGCCACCTGCTCGCCACTTTTTACGACCAAACGGGAGACAAGGAAAAGGCCACTGCTACCTACCAGGAAATCCTGAAACTTGACCCCAACGACGCCCGTGCAAAAATCGCACTGGCTGACGATAACAAGGGCACGGACGACATCAAGTTCCTCAATGCCCTCCGGCCGGTTTTCGAAAATCCTGAAACGGATATTGATACCAAAATCAAGGAAATCATCCCCTACGTGAGCCGCCTCGCCGAAACGGGCGACAAAAACCTCGGGAACACCCTATTGGCGCTGACCTCCCTATTGGAGACCGTCCATCCCAACTCCGCCAAGTCCCATTCCGTGCTTGGCGATGTGCTATTCTACAACGGCCAACCTGACCGGGCGCTGGAACAGTACAAGAAATGCCTCGACCTCGACCACAATGTATGGGCCGTTTGGGACCAGGTGCTGTTTATTTATGCCGATAAAAAAGACTTCCAAAACCTCGTAAAAACCTCGGAGGAGGCACTTGACCTTTTCCCCAACCAAGCCACGGCGCACTACTTCAACGGTATCGGATACAATGGCCTCCACAAGCCCAACGACGCCCTGAACGCCTTCCAACAAGCGCTCATCATGAGCACCAAGAACCCACCACTCCGCTTCAACGTGCTTCGGCAAACCGGTGAATCGTACTACCAGCTCAAGAAATATCCGCAGGCCGAAAACTCGCTCAACGAAGCCCTCAAGCTGAACTCCAAGGACATCGCTGTCCTAGAGCGCATGGGCGATGTGCAGTACCAGCTTGGCAAGACCAACGATGCGCTGCTGCTTTGGCAAAAAGCCATGGAGTATGGCGGCAAGTCTGAACTGCTGCAACGAAAAGTGTTAGAAGGGAAGTTGGTGGAGTGATTTATATGCTATTGCTATATTATTTCTTTTTGGGTTGTAAAATTCCTTTTCGGTGAAACGAAATATCCTCAATATTTTGCAGGGCTTATACTAAGCACCAATAGGTTTTGTGCAAACAGGGGCTCGGGGCGCCTGCCTGCCGGTAGGCAGGGAACGCCCCGAGCCCTCTTCCCCGATGAGCCGCCGAAGAGGGGCAATCTCGCTTGATTTTTGATTTGTACAAAGCCTATTGGCTTGGAGTATAACAGCGATGCACCTCTCGACTTATAAAGTCCATCCAATAAAGCTTGCCATGTTCATCACCCAAGATGAATCAAACAATACCACCATACATTTTGTGCGTGAAGGAATTTACGCAGATATTCTATTAATATTTCAATGAAATTTCACAAAAATTTTGGATATTGAGATTCTTGTTTGATATTCGCAATGCCTATTCTTTAAAGCCCAAGCATTCTGCTTGTTGTTCCATGGGATATCCAACAAATCTAAAAAAGGCATTTTACCATGGACTTTTAAACACAGTCACATACAGTTATTCATAATCGTTTTGACTGAATTTTCGCCTTTGTCTTTAGCTGCCTATTTACAGATTGTAATATCATTGTTCAGCCATCGGCTGTTCATTTTCACTCATTTTATTTCTCACAATTGATCATTAAATAAAATTCTTAAGAATGAAAAAACAAATTATTCAACGACTATTACCGGTACTGTTCTGCATGGTTACTTCGGGACTATTTGCGCAGTACACGGTGAGCGGAACCGTCCAGGACGAGGCAGGCGCAACGCTTATTGGCGCGAGTGTCCTTGTAAAAGGAACTGCAACGGGCACAATTACTGACGTAGATGGCAAATTCGAACTTCGAGTCCCGGAGGATGCCACCACGCTTGAATTCTCTTACACAGGCTTCTCGACACAGACAGTGGCTATCTCAAGGACCAACAATGTGGTAGCGCTGGTCATGGCTGAGGACATCAACAGCCTGGAAGAAGTTGTTGTGACTGGTTTGGCTACAAGCGTGAAGCGGTCAAACTTGGCAAACGCTGTGGAAAGGGTTGATGCTGCCGAACTGACGGGAATTGCTTCTCAGACAACTGTGGACGGAGCGCTCTACGGCAAGTTCAAAGGTGCTGAAATCAGGGCAAACTCTGGTGCGCCGGGTGGTGGCTTATCTTTCCGCTTAAGAGGTACTACTTCCATCAGTGGTTCTTCGCAACCGCTGATCATTTTAGATGGCGTTTTTATTGACAACTCTTCCATCAAGGGCGGTTTGAATACCGTTTCGGCTGCTCAATCTGGCGGTAGTACCCGTAACCAAGACAACCCATCCAATCGTTTGGCCGACCTAGACCCTAACGATATCGAGTCCATCGAA
>JAHEAS010000467.1 GCA_024642645.1 Saprospirales bacterium
TTGTAGCGCTTGTTGGGGAAACGACTTTTGAAGCACCGCTGCCAAGGCCATTTGACCAGTTGTAGGTGGTGCCGCCGGTGGCGGTCAAGGTCGTTGAAAGCCCTGCACAAATGGTAATGTCTGCACCTGCATTTGCTGCTAATGAACCAATGGTCAGGGTAGCAACTGAAGACGTAACGCTGCCACAACCATTGCCAGTGGCGCTGACCAACACACGGTAATAGGCGGTACCAGTTAACGCTGGTGTCGTGTAGCTGCTGGCGGTGGCTCCGTTGATGTCGGACCATCCACCGTTGCCATTGGCACTGCTCTGCCATTGATATGCTAGGCTTGGTGTACCGCCCGTTGCTGTCACGCTAAGGGTTGGGGTTCCGCCAGTACAAATGGACACACTCGCAGGTTGGGAAGTGATGGTGATTGCCGGTATCACGGTCACGGTCTCTTGCGCCGTAGCGGTGCAACCAGAGGCTGCACTCACGGTCACGGTATAGGTCGTAGTAGTGGCCGGATTAACCCATTTACTGGTTCCAGTTCCCAATGCATTGCTCCATGTGAAAGTGTATGGTGTGGTACCACCGCTTGCCGATATGGTCAGTGTGGTATTGCCTCCTGCACAAATACTGACGTTAGGGCTTATGCTTGGCACGGGTGGTTCGGCTGCATTAACCGTGTGTGTAGCAGATTTTGGACCATTACATCCGGCAGCTATTGCCGTAATGGTGGAAGTGCCACTCCAGCCTGCAACATAGGTCACCGCCCCCGTTGCAGCATTGATGGTATTGCCAGCAGCAAGGCTGGCCGCATCAAGGCTATAGGTCATTCCGGTTGAACTAGTCGAAGTCGCCGTGTAGGTGATGGTGCCACCTGAGCAGCGGGTTGAACTTGCACCAAGCGTGAAAGCTGGTGTTCCGATGGGTGTACAGACTTTGAAATCGAGCGGAAAGATATCCGTCACTGCATTTTCATAGCCTTCTTTTGCCGTAGCTTTTATGCTGTAAGTGGTTTCAACACCTGGTGTCACCCACGCATATTCGTAGGTTTTGGTGCAACCGGAAGTCGTCACAGCCGCCGCAGCCACAGTGCTTCCTGACGGAGTCACGGTGATGTTGAGTCCTGTAATGTCATTGAACCCAAATGGGTCTGTGACCACTGCCCGTGGGTAAACGGTCACCCCGGGCAAAGCCGAAGTAATGATGCTACCACCGGGATACGGTGCATCGTACACCGCATAGGAAGTGATTTTGATAAAAGTGGAAACAGGCAGGTTCACCTTGGAAGGCTTCGTCTGGCTGTCGTAATCTATTTTAAAAGAAACGCCAGCTTGCGCAGTTGTTATTTGCAAAGCAATCGCTTGCCCGGCCGGCACAGTCACATCCGAGCCGAGTGTTCCCGTCCAGGTCAGCAGCCCTGTGCCACTGTTGTAAGTGGGGCTGGTCAGGGAAATGATATTGGTAGCGCCATATTTCAGCAACGCCGTAATATTTGGCGAAGCTGGCATGGCGCCGCTCATGACGGTCACATAGTTGGTGACAGTAATTGTTTGCCCTGACTTGATGGTCAACGGGGTGCAAAGCGCTGGGCTCTGGGTGAAAGTGGTATTTGTAATTCCAGCGGCAGCTCTGATGGGAACTGCACCGATGGCCCAGTCCTGACTGCCCGACCCGGTCCAACTCATCGTCGTAGAAGTTGCACCTGCCTTGGTACTGCCACCGCCTTCCATTTCACCGCCAGAGTCTATGTTCCACCGCTGTGTTTGGCCTGAGCCAACTGTCAGGGATGCATTGCGGAGCGTAACCACATCGTACACCAATTGGCCAGCGGCAGAGCTAACACTAACAGATGGAGTCGAATTTTTTGCCGTTGCACCAGCAAATGTGCCAAGGGGCGAAATTTGGTCAACACCAGTGAAAGTTGTAACCCCCACCACAATTCCTTTGTCAGGATTCGCATCCAGGTTTACCACCACGTCTGCCGTGCCGGAGGATGGATTCAAGAGGCTGTACAAGTGAACTTTTGCGTTGCCACTGCTGGTGACCTCGCCCACCAGGGTGAGCGCAGTACCGCCATAGGTTACCGAATTTACCACTTTATTCTTTTGTGAAATGCCCACCAACATCAGCCTGTCTGCTCCCGAACCCGTGGTATGCGAAACCGTAAAGGAGGTTGAGCCGGGGTTATTAGAAGAATTTGTGCTGACCGCATCAACCACCACACCTGTGGGGCTGCTGCTGAGGTTCAAGGTCGAAGCAGTAGTAGCGTCGGCCGTGGCCACCGGGTCAACCCGGTCGAGTGCCTGCGATGGGTCTGACAAGTAGAGTTGCTTGAAGACGCCAGAACAATCGTTGTCAGCATTGTCAATTAGACCATCACCATCGTCGTCGATGCCATTGCCACAGATTTCGACACAAGCCCCGAAGGTCAGGGTCGCCGTAGTGGAAGTGACGCTACCGCAGCCACTGCCGGAGGCACTCACCACCACCCTGTAATAGGCAGTGGCAGAAAGTACCGGTGTGGTGTAGCTGCTTGATGTGGCGCCAATGACATTGGTAAAAGTCGAGTTGTCCGTGCTGCTCTGCCATTGGTAAGCCAGGCTGGGCGTGCCGCCAGTAGCAGTTACGCTTAAAGTCTTGGTTTGTGTACCACAAACCTGTGCACTCGCTGGTTGAGCAGTGATGGTCGGGCTTGCCACGACAATAACCGTTGCAACCGAGGAATTGAGCGAGCCACAGCCCGACATGGATACCACTGCCCGATAATAACGGGTACCAGCCGAAGTGGATGGCGGGGTATAATTGGAAGTGGTTGCCCCCGAAATATTTGTGAAGGATATGTTGTCAGTGGATGATTGCCATTGGAGGTTTGCTCCGGCAGTTGCCGTTACACTAAGGGCCTGTGTGCCACCCACACATTCGCCAAAGCCAGTTGGCTGTGCCGAAACAGTCAGGTTGGGGGTCACCGTCACGGTAGCGGAATTGGATGTTACACTGCCGCAGGCACTTGTCAAAACGGCCCTGTAATAGGTCGTAGCAGCAAGGGCTGGCGTGGTGTAAGTACTGCCAGTTGCGCCTGAAATGTTGCTGAATGTCACGTTGTCGGAACTCGTCTGCCATTGGTAGGTGACGGTGCTGCTTGTGGCGACACTTAAGTTAAAGGTGAAGCCATTGCAAACCGAACCGCCCGCTGGCTGTGTGGTGACCACAGGTGCGCCGCTGATGGTAACGGTAAAGGAGCAAGTGGCTATGTTATTACAGTTGTCCGTAACTGTCCAAGTTATCGTGGTAACGCCTCCGTTGAATGCAACGCCCGCCAAAGTGGTATTTCCACTTCCAGTTGTTGCTCCTGACAAGGCATAAGTCAAGCTTTTTACCCCACAATTGTCACTTGAAGCGGTTGGGTTAAACTCCGTGCCTACCGCCGTGTAGGGACATCCTGTTGACCTTGTCTGATTTGCCTTGCAGCTTATCAATGGTAATGTAGCATCCACCACATTGAGGGTCTGGGTGCAGGTACTGGTGTTATTACAAGCATCCTTTAAGACCCAAGTACGGGTAACTACGGGACAAGTCCCGCTAACAACATCACTATAAGTCACTGCCGTTATTCCGCAGTCATCTGAGACGTTGCCTTGGTTGACGCCATTCTCAAAAATGGTTTCGGAAGAAGCTGCTGAAGTAGTAGAGAAAATTGGTGTATCAATATCATTGGTGCTACAGCCGCTGACTGTGCGGGTTTTGGCACAGGCAGTAACCACCGGACCAGTGTTCGATACCGTAACGGAAGCTGCCGCTGTTCCAATGGTTTGATGTGCGCCCAATTTGATTTCTGCGTTGTTCGTAATGACTGTCCCATTGGCTGGGCAGTTTTTGGGCAAGGTCTGAAAACTCACCGTGCCGGTAGCATTGGCTGGTACCGCTTGAT